>CAISRK010000023.1 GCA_903887815.1 uncultured Bacteroidales bacterium
CTCGCAATCATTTAGTTTACGAACAAGCAGTGATTTTCACAACCTGTTTACGGTGCTGAAAGTTATTTTTGTTCTGGCTTTAATCGGCCTGGGTTTATACATTGCCCCTGATGCCTTAAACGGATTAAAATACAGCACCAGCTGGAAAAAAGAAGTGTTGATGCCTGAATTTGCAAGTTCGCTGGTGTTTGTAGCTTTTGCCTATACAGGATGGAATTCGGCCTCATATATCGTTGGTGAAATCAAAAACCCGGCAAAAAACCTCCCAAAATCACTTATTGTCGGAACCTTGTTTGTGACAATGGTTTATGTATTTATCAATTTCGTCTTTCTGAAACATGCGTCGATACTTTCCCTGGTTAACCAGGAGGATGTAGCTTCCATAGCCTCAAAAGGGTTTCTGGGAATGAATGGGGCGAAATGGGTAAGTTTCTTTATTGCATTGCAATTAACTGCAACCATCAGCGGATATTTATGGATCGGCTCAAGGGTTAGTTTTGCAACTTCTAAGGAAAATAAACTGTGGAGTTTTATGAATCGATCAAGGAATGATATTCCTTACCTGGCATTATGGGTTCATGCATGTATTGCAATCGTAATAATTTTAACAGGCGAATTTGAGCAGATTTTTATTTATGCATCCTTCCTCTTACAGATATTAAGTACCATCGCAGTAGCAACTGTGTTTACAATCCCATCACTTAAAAGGCAGATATTCAAAGGAAAATATTTCTGGATTTTCCCCGTGGTGTTTTTAGCTTTTGGGATGTATATCTGTTATTTCACCTTTATGGCTCATCCGAAAGAAAGTATGGTCGGTTTATCAACCATAGTAATTGGATTGCTTTTGTATTCGTCCGACACGAGACTCCAGGATAAAACCAACCTGATTTTATAACCAGGGATAACGCAACAAAAATCAAATTATTCATAAACCATTTTCATTAAATAACCTCACCTTATATGAAACAATTAATCACTTCACTGCTGATACTTATAGTTGCAATTCAACTATCAGCTCAAAACAAAATTGTTGTTTTCCAAACTGACTTTGGATTGAATGACGGCGCTGTATCCGCAATGAAAGGTGTTGCCTGCGGCGTTTCGCCCGACCTGAAGCTATTCGATCTTACGCACGAAATTCCTGCCTATAATGTATGGGAAGCCGCATACCGTTTGGTACAAACTGCGCCTTACTGGCCTGCCGGAACAGTTTTTGTATCGGTGGTTGATCCAGGGGTGGGTACCAGCAGGAAATCGGTAGTATTAAAGACAAACAGTGGTCATTTTTTCGTTACGCCCGATAACGGCACGCTTACTTTGGTTGCCGAAAGCATGGGCATTGCCGAAATCCGGGAAATTGACGAAGCCGTTAACCGGAGGGCAAATTCCGAAAAATCGTATACATTCCATGGCCGTGATGTGTATGCCTATACAGCTGCAAGGCTGGCCGCAGGTGAAATTACCTTCGAACAGGTTGGCAAGGAATTGCCAAAGCAGGTTGTTAGCATCCCATACCAGAAAGCAGTGCTTGACGGGAAAACACTCAAAGGCAACATCTCAATTCTCGATATCCAATATGGGAATATCTGGACCAACATCCCTGCTGAATTGGTAAAACAGCTCAATCCCCAGTATGGCGACCTGATGCATATAACTATCTATCATAATGATACCAAGGCTTATGAAGGCGATGCCCCTTACAGCCAGACTTTTGGCGCAGTTGCAAAAGGAATGCCGGTAACCTATCTGAATAGCCTGATGCAATTATCGTTCGCTTTAAACCAGGGCAGCTTTGCTAAAAAATATAAGATTGAAAGTGGGAATAACTGGAATGTAAAAGTTACTCTGATTGCAAAAAAATAATGTTTCCAGTATAACTTGCTAAAACTGATTATCTCAAAAAAGCCCTAATATATAAAGGGTAAACCAGGCTCATAAAACACAGAAAAAGGGATAAAACTCTCAGTAAAAAAAATCCATCCGAAGGCATGCGCTAAAATATCTATACTTTCTTATCTTTGCACCATCAAATATTCCTTTCACACTAAGGAGGTTTGAGTTATACAGAAGGGGGGAGAGAACAGGCTCACTGAACCTCTGGCAACCACCACCACACGGTGTGTAAGGTGCCAATACCTGATCCGCCTTCGGCGGAGATTATAATTAAAACACACTCCTGCTCCCGGAATACGGAGAAACTGAATGTGTTGAGTTAAAAACTTCTGTCTTGCTGCTTTGTTTATGTAAGCAGCAGGGCTAAACATATGAGAAAGATGGTTGAAAAGGAAAATATATATAAAGTTTTAGAAAATCGCGTTTTAGTCCTCGATGGTGCTATGGGCACCATGATTCAGCGTTACAAACTTTCGGATGCCGACTACCGGGGCACCAGGTTTGCCTCGCACCTCATCGACCTTAAAGGCTGCAACGACTTACTGAGCCTCACAAAACCTGAAGTTATCCGCGAAATCCACGAAGCCTACCTCGAAGCCGGCGCCGATATTATCGAAACCAATACATTCAATGCTACTTCCGTTTCAATGGCCGATTACCAGCTGGAATCCATTGTTTATGAGATGAACGTGGCTTCCGCGAAGATTGCTGTTGCTGAAGCATCAAAATTTACTGCCCTCAATCCTTCGAAACCACGCTTTGTTGCCGGAGCAGTCGGACCAACCAGCAAAACCGCGAGCATGTCGCCCGATGTGAACGATCCCGGTTTTCGCGCCGTTAGCTACGACCAGCTGAAAGATGCTTATAACGAACAGGTTCGCGGACTTATCGACGGAGGCGTCGATCTGCTTCTGGTTGAAACCATTTTCGATACATTGAATGCAAAAGCCGCGTTATATGCTATAAACGAGGTGCTCTCCAAACGTGACCTCCGCATGCCTGTAATGGTTTCTGGAACCATTACCGATCTCAGCGGTCGCACCCTTTCGGGTCAAACCGTTGAAGCTTTCCTCAATTCGGTATCGCATATCGATCTGTTGAGTGTCGGCTTTAACTGCTCGCTCGGAGCTGAACAACTAAACCCATTTATCGAGGAGCTTTCGCGCAAAGCGCCCTTCTATATAAGCGCATATCCGAATGCCGGTTTACCAAACCAGTTTGGCGAATATGATGAGTCGCCGCTGCAGATGGCAGCGCATATAAAACCTATACTGCAGAATAAGTCGGTAAATATCATAGGCGGATGCTGCGGCACAACCCCTGAACATATAAGGGAACTATGCCTGATTGCTGAACAGTCCGTCCCAAGGCATATCCCGGCAGTCGATAAACACCTTCGCCTGAGCGGGCTTGAGCCTTTGCTTGTGTTTGCCGACAGTAACTTTATCAATATAGGTGAGCGGACCAATGTATCCGGATCTAAGAAATTTGCGAGGTTAATCCGTGAGGAAAAATACGACGAAGCCCTTTCAGTTGCCCGCGAACAGGTGGAAGCCGGCGCCCAGGTACTGGATGTGAATATGGACGATGCCATGCTCGATGCAAAGCGCGAAATGACACGTTTCCTGCATATGCTGATGTCGGAACCCGAAATTGCCCGCGTGCCCATAATGATCGACTCTTCGAAATGGGAAGTGATCGAAGCCGGCCTGAAATGCCTACAGGGCAAAGCCATTGTAAACTCCATCAGCATGAAAGAAGGCGAAGATGCTTTCAGGGATCATGCCCGGAAGATCAGGAATTACGGGGCAGCCATGGTTGTAATGGCTTTCGACGAGCTAGGCCAGGCCAGCACTTTCGAAAGACGTATCGAAATCTGCCGGCGTGCTTACAACATCCTGGTAAATGAAATTGGTGTTCCTCCCGAAGATATTATCTTCGACCCCAATATACTCGCCATCGCAACCGGAATTGAGGAACACAACAATTATGCGGTCGATTTTATCGAAACCATAAAATGGATAAAGAAAAACCTTCCGTATGTCAGGGTAAGCGGCGGGATCAGCAATCTTTCGTTCTCGTTCCGCGGTAACGATACATTGCGCGAAGCTATGCACTCGGCATTCCTTTACCACGCGATAAAAGCCGGAATGGATATGGGTATTGTAAATGCCGGCAACCTGCCCGTTTACGACGATATTCCTGCCGACCTGCTTGAACTTATCGAAGATGTGCTCTTCAACCGCAGGCCCGATTCAACCGAACGGCTAATTGATTATGCCTCGAAAATGAAAACCACCGAAAAGACCGAAGCTGCTGCAAAAGCATGGCGAGGTCTTCCGGTTAACGAAAGGCTTACCTATGCCCTGGTTCATGGCCTTGATGCCGATGTAGCAACTGACGTTGAAGAAGCCCGCCCGCACTTTGCCAAAGCGCTCGAGGTCATCGAAGGACCGCTCATGGCAGGGATGAACGTGGTGGGCGACCTGTTCGGTGCAGGGAAAATGTTTCTGCCCCAGGTAGTTAAAAGCGCCCGCGTCATGAAAAAGGCGGTTGCTGTGCTGCTACCTTATATAGAAGCCGAAAAAATAGTCGGCGAAAACAACAAGGCCGGGAAAATACTCATGGCAACTGTTAAAGGTGATGTTCACGATATCGGCAAAAACATAGTTGGAGTAGTTTTAGGCTGCAACAACTATGAGGTGATTGATCTCGGGGTTATGGTTCATGCCGAGAAAATACTGGATGCCGCCATAAAGGAAAATGTTGATATAATTGGCTTATCGGGCCTGATTACACCCTCTCTTGAAGAAATGGCATTTGTTGCTTCGGAAATGGAACGCCGGGGATTTACTGTTCCTTTGCTGATAGGCGGCGCTACAACCAGCGAAATGCATACCGCTGTAAAGATTGCACCCGAATATCATAACCCTGTTATACACGTCCGTGATGCCTCAAGAGCTACTGGAGTGGTGGCGGCCTTACTTTCGGCCGATGGAAAAAAACCTTTTATCGATTCGGTTACAGAAAAATATTCGGCTTTACGTCACAAGCACGAAAGCACAAGGGCTGGTGTCACCTATGTGAACCTGCAACAGGCACGGGCTAACAAATTCAAAACAGACTGGAGCGATTTTGTACCTGTTAAACCTTCATTTATAGGCGTAAAGCACATTGATAATTATCCACTGGAAGAAATAAGTAAATATATCGACTGGACTTTCTTTTTCCATGCCTGGAAAATCAACGGGAAATACCCCGCAATTTTCGAAGACCCACTTAAAGGCATTGAAGCGCGTAAGCTTTTTGATGAGGCTCAGCTTCTGCTGAAAGAGATCATCGAAAAAAAGATGGTACAGGCAAATGGTGTTTTCGGGTTTTTCCCGACCAATGCCATAGGCGACAGTATCGAATTAACAAATGAAGATTGGAAAACGACCATGCTGCATTTCCTCCGCAACGAAGAGGCTAAGGAGGGCGGTATACCCAATCTTTCGCTTGCCGATTTTATTGCCCCGGCTGAGGCAGGCTATACCGACTATATCGGTTTATTTGCGGTTACTGCAGGACTGGGAATTGAGAAATGGGTAAAATACTACGAGGACCAGAACGACGACTACAATGCAATAATGGTAAAGATACTTGCCGACCGCCTGGCTGAAGCTTTCGCAGAACTGCTGCATGATAAAGTTCGTAAGGAATACTGGGGTTATGCCAAGGATGAAAGTCTCACGATAGAACAAATCATTCACGAAGGCTATTCCGGTATTCGTCCTGCTCCAGGTTACCCGGCCTGCCCCGAGCACAGCGAAAAAGGCACGATCTTCGGACTTCTCGATGCTGAAAAAACAGGTATTTCGCTCACCGAGAATTTTGCCATGTACCCGGCAGCTGCTGTAAGTGGTTACTATTTTGCAAACTCCGCTGCCCAGTATTTTGCAATAAGCAGGATAAGTAAGGAACAGGTTGAAGATTATGCTTTCCGCAAAAAACTAACGGTTAAAGAAGTCGAAAAGCTACTTGCGTCGAATTTGAATTATTAGAAACAGGGATTAGAGGTTGGGATTTAGGGGTTAGTCCTTTTCACCTTTGCCCTTTGACATAAATTAAAACAATACCAATGAAAGTTACCGACTATATTGCAAACGCCAATGGAAAAACGCTTTTTACTTTTGAGTTGCTTCCTCCGCTTAAAGGCGAAAATATTGACTCTATTTATCATACAATCGATCCGCTGATTGAATTTAATCCTGCTTTTGTAGATGTGACCTATCATCGCGAAGAAGTTATTTTCAAGGAACGCGAGGACGGGCTTCTTGAGCGACGCACCGTGCGCAAAAGGCCGGGAACCGTTGCTATTGCTGCGGCTATAAAATTCAAATACGGAATCGATGTGGTTCCGCACCTGATTTGCGGTGGTTTCAGCCAGGAAGAAACCGAAAATGCATTGATCGACCTGCAGTTTTTAGGCATCGACAATATTCTGCTGATCCGGGGCGATAACCTGCGTGGCGAAAAACAATTCAAACCCGAACCCGACGGCCACCGGTTTGCACTCGATCTTGTGAAACAGGCGGTGAGACTGAACCAGGGAATTTACCTCGAGGAAGACATCATGAATCCCGTTCCTACCAATTTTTGCATTGGAGTAGCCGGTTATCCTGAAAAACATATGGAAGCCCCAAACCTGGCTACCGACCTGCACTACCTGAAAGCAAAAGTGGATGCCGGTGCCGAATATATTGTAACACAGATGTTTTTTGATAATTCGAAATATTTTGAGTTTGTGAAAGCATGCCGCGAAACCGGAATCCATATTCCTATAATTCCGGGCTTAAAACCGATCTCATTAAAATCGCAGCTTTCGACCCTCCCGCGTACGTTCTCAATTGATATACCCGACGAGCTTGTAAAAGAAGTCGAAAAATGTGCCGACACGCAGCAGGTCAGGCAGGTGGGTGTTGAATGGGCCATACAGCAGTCGCGCGAGCTGGTTAAATTTGGTGTCCCGGTGCTGCATTTCTACACCATGGGAAAATCGGATAACATTTGTAAAATCGCTAAAGCCGTTTTTTAAGTTTGAAACTTTTGGAGCAAAGATTTGTCCGAAAGTGACTGTTCCACAAAAAGTACAATGGACACACGAAAGACACAAAAGGTATATATCTCAAATTCAATACCTTGAGTTCGTCGCGGAGGTCTTTTTGCTTTTTGTGGTTTTAATTTATAAAATCCTCTCCGACATTTACTTTTTTTTACATTTGCGCTTTCATTTCAGGAACAGCATATCCTGTATGAATCAACCACGAATTAATAACACCCGGTAATTCCGAAGCATTCCCCATGAATAAAAAATCAACCTCCCTCCTGCTGGTTTTAGTGTTAACCTCTTTATTACACCTGTTCGCCCAGCAAAAACAACTTTCGATCGACGACCTGGCAAACAGGAAATTCTTTCCCACATCACTATCAAACCTGCAATGGCGAAGTAACAGCCTTTATACCTGGAATGCCAAAAACCGCATTGTACAGAGCGAGATTAAAGCCGGAATTTCGGATACAATTTTTTCACTTGATGAATTAAACCTTGCGGCTGAAAAAAATGGCCAAAAGAAACTGCAGTCGTTGCCTGCTTTTAAATGGGAAGATGAAAACACATTCCGCTATTCAACCGATTCGAAGATATTCCGGTTCAATATTGTTAACAAAGAGTTGACACTTGTAAACAGTTTTGAGAAAGAAGGTGAAAATTCCGAATTTGAACCCGTTTCGGGCCGGGTTGCATATACAAAGGGAAATAATCTTTATGTATCCGAAAAAGGGAAAACTATAGCTGTAACAAACGATTCCGACAAAGGAATTGTAAATGGCCAGACTGTTCACCGTAACGAATTCGGCATTAAGGACGGAATCTTCTGGTCACCGCAGGGAAACCTGCTGGCCTTTTACCGTATGGACGAAACCATGGTAGCCGAATACCCGCTTGTGAATATCGACGAACGTGAAGCAAAGGTTGAATATATCCGCTATCCTATGGCAGGCATGGCAAGCCACCATGTTACAGTCGGGGTATTCGACCCGGTGAAGAACCTGGTCATATACCTTAAGACGGGTGAACCTGCCGAACAATACCTCACCAATATAAGCTGGAGCCCCGACGAAAAATACATTTACATAGCTGTTCTCAACCGCGACCAGAATCATATGTGGCTGAATAAATATGATGCAGCTACAGGCGATTTTGTTAAAACATTATTTGAAGAAACCGACAATGAATATGTTGAACCATTGAACGGGCTGCTGTTCCTAAAAACCAATCCTCAGCAGTTTATCTGGCAGAGTCGCAGCGACGGATATAATCACCTTTATCTTTATGATAATGAAGGAAACCTGGTTAAACAGCTTACAAAAGGGCCATGGGAAGTCACCGCTTTTCAGGGATTCGACACTAAAGAAACCCGTATTTTTTACACATCCACACAGGAAAGTCCCCTTGAAAGACATTTGTATTCGGTTGAGCTGAAAACAGGCAAAACTGTTAAATATACTTCTTCAAAAGGGACACATACAACCTTTGTTTCACCTGATGGCAAATTTATACTCGACCGTGTGAGCAGCCTCGAAGTTGCATCGCGAACAAGCCTGTTGAATGAAAAAGCAGAAGTGTTGAGGATGGTTTCCGAGGATGTAAACCCGGTGAAGAATTTCGTCATGGGGGAGACGAAAATGGTGACCCTCAAAGCCGACGATGGCAGCAACCTCTATGCAAGGATAATATTACCGGCAGGGTTTGATCCGGCAAAGAAATACCCTGTTGTGATTTACGTTTACGGCGGGCCTCATTCGCAGCTGGTAACCGATACCTGGCTGGGTGGTGCAAATTTATATTTCAACTACCTGGCATCGAAAGGATATGTGGTGTGGACGCTCGACAACCGCGGCACATCGAACCGGGGAGCCGGTTTCGAACAAATCATACACCGCCGGCTCGGCGATATCGAAAGTGCTGACCAGATGGTTGGCGTCAATTACCTGAAATCACTTCCTTATATCGATGCTTCACGAATGGCACTTGATGGCTGGAGCTACGGAGGTTTTATGACACTTACACTCAAACTCCGAAACCCCGGAGTGTTTAAAGTGGCAACCTGCGGCGGCCCGGTAATCGACTGGAAATACTACGAAATAATGTATGGCGAGCGCTATATGGACACTCCTGAGCAAAACCCCGAGGGATACAAAAAAGCCTGCATACTGAATTATGTTGATAAACTCGATGGCAAACTGCTGGTGATGCAAGGCGCGCAGGACAAAACCGTTGTGTGGCAGAACAGCCTGCAGTTTATACAGGAATGCATAAAAAAAGGCAAACAGGTCGATTATTTCGTGTATCCCCAGCATGAGCATAATGTGAGCGGAACCGACAGGCTTCATATGTACCGGAAGCTGGCCGAGTATTATGATCAGAATTTATAAAATTAAAAGCCTGGAACGTTGTTTACCAGGCTTTTTTTTTATCCACTACCCTGGTATTTTCGTGTTATCTGAAATAAAAATAAATTACATATTGACTGTTGCTTTATACATGGAAACGATTACTTTTGCCGCCGTTATGAATATGTATTCTAATCGAAATAACCTAACAGCTTAAACCATGAAAAACTTGATTTACATCATCATCATACTGATGATTTCCGCTACAATCTTTATCAGCAGCTGCGAAAAAGCTAACGATCCCGTCCCTCCTGCTATCAGTTTCAAACAGGCAACAGGCTATATTTCTGCCAACACCCCGGCAAAATACGCCGACACGCTCAAATTTGGCGTTACTGCCGCATCAAACGGGACCGATGCACTGGTAAAATTCCATGTTACGGTAAACGGGCAGAATGTTTTCGATTCAACTTTCAACAGCCCTACATTTGTTCTTAATCTTTACTCGGTAAAAACCATTCTCGACAAGGAAGTCTGGAAATTTGTTGCTACTGATATTGCCGGCAACAGTAAAACTGACTCCATTGTTATTACGGGAAATTTCGGTCCGATCACCACTTTTGCCAATGTAAAGTTAGGCGCCCAGAGCAATACCACCGAAAAAGGCTTTATCGATTTCTGTAATTGCACATCACCAACCCTGTATACCCAGGCTGATGCTTTCCTTCACCAGGCCGATATTGATATGTTCTGTTTCTACGAAAATACCGTAGGTCATGTTAACCTTATGACGATGGCCGCCCCGGGTTCGGGCATTACCGGAATTTTTACCGGCTCAACCTCACCTGAATTATACACTATCAAGAATATTACTTTCTTTGTAAAAACTACACTTACAGCTGCCCAGTTCGATGCCGTTCAAAACGATGCAGTGATCCTGGCTTCGTACGATGCAAAAAACCAGTTTAAAAAAGCCAAACTCCTCACCGTTGGCGATGTATATGCATTTAAACTTACCTCAGGGAAATATGGTCTGTACAAAGTAACTGCTGTTGACGGAACCGAAACAGGGACCTTGCAGATTGCGGTTAAGATCCAGAACTAAAAAATGACAGGTATAACAGTACAAATGAATAAAAAACCGCATCCCTTCATGCAAGGCATGTGGTTTTTTTTCTTTTCGTTTTTAGCCATTGGGCTTGCATTCAATTCCTGTACGAAAGATGATCCGGCAGCTAAGGCTTCACTAATACTTAAAACCGGATCTTCCTATACACCAGCCGGGGCATATATCCCGGTAGGAGGTATTATTAAAATCGGTGTACTTGCTTCGGGAGCCGGAGCTCCGCTTACTTACATACGCATCGACAGGATTACTGGCAACGATACGCTCACACAGCTCGACCGTGGCATTTATGCCGGCAGCCAGGGCCTCGATGCTGATTATACCTTTTCGAAAGACACATCTCCTTACGAACTCTGGCGTATTATGGTTATGAATGCCGACCGTGATACTGCCGTTCGTACACTCGTAGTTTTTAAAGGTACCGGAACAGCTTACGGCCCGCTTAATCACTTCGAAAATATCCGCCTTAACTTCCAGGGCAACCACAGTTCAGGTCACTTCCTTGATGTTAATACAGGATTGGTTTTCGACGAAACATCAGTGAGTGGTCATGAATCTGAAATCGATTTGTGTGCCTATTATTATGTTACTTCCGGCTTGCCTTCACCCACATTTACATGCCCGGGATATACCGCTGCCGTTGCGTATTACCCGCAGTTTGCCGGCTGGCCGGTTAAAAGTAACATTGTTTACGATTACTACAGCAGCGATAACAACCTGGTATCGATGGCTCAGTTCGATTCAGCAGCAAACGACAGTTTACTTGTTACGGCTTTCAGGCCTGATAAAGTCAGCGGTAACTGCAAATACGGCTATACAGGGAAGGTGATTCCTTTCAAAACCCAGCAGGGGAAATATGGTCTTGTAAAAGTAGTACATGCCGACGAAAAGGAAGATGGCGTTATCGACATCGCCATAAAAATTCAGAAATAAAGGCGTTTAAGCGGGATCAGAATTCAAATCAGAAGGCATGTCAATGAAACGAAATTTTATGTATCACTTTGTTCTGAATTGCATCGGAATTTTCACACATAAACGTAAAATCGTTGGTGCCGTTGTTTTCGTATCCCTCTTTTTTGCATTCTTATCTCCAACCGTATCAGGGCAATCATGTATAAGCGGGCTTATTGTAAATTCAACCGGAAGCAAACCGGTTTCCGATGCCAATATAGCTGTTTCGACAATAAAAGGTACTACCTCAGGTAAAAACGGGACCTTTTCATTCTGCAACCTTCCGTCCGATTCGGTTATACTAACTATTAGCTATGTGGGTTTTGAGACTTTGAAATATAAAACCTTTCTAAAACCGGGCGATAACAACCTGGGTGCGCTTTCAATAATCCCGGCTGTAATCAACATGGATGAATTTATAGTTACTGCAACCCGCACCGATAACAGACTTATGAATATACCCGTGCGTGTGAACCTTATTTCGCCGAAAATGCTGAGCAGCCTCCCGATCCAGAATATTGATGAAGCCCTCCGGTATGCTCCCGGGATAAACTACAGCCGGCCATTCGGGATATACAGCACCAAAGGTATAATAAGCATGCGCGGCATGAGCGGCAAGGAACAGGGACGCGTACTTGTGCTTATCGACGGGGTTCCGGTAAATAAATCGGATGGCGGTACCGTGGACTGGAATATGATCGATATTAATTCCGTTCAGAAAATCGAAATTACAAAAGGAGCCGGATCAGCCATTTATGGTGGAAATGCGATGGGCGGAATAATAAATATTATCTCAAAAGTACCCGACAGCCGGTCATTTCTGAAAGCTTCGGTTGAATATGGCACCTACAATACATTTGGGGGCAAGGTGAGTACAGGTGGAAAATTTCAAGTTAAAAACAAAGATAATTCAGGATACTGGCTGGCAAACCTTTCGGCAAAACAGAGCGACGGCTATGTTACACAGTCGGAAACCGATGTAAAAGCCAATCCCTATATCGTGAAATCGAACATGAAAGAAGCCGGTGTGAATTTTAAAACCGGCTATGCTTTTGCCGGCAAACACAGCATCGAGGCCATGGTAAACTACTATAACGATAAAAGAGGAACCGGCGAAAAAGTATACCAGCCCGATGGAAATACAACGGATCACGACTCGTACGGAATTATTGTGAATTACCGCGGCACATTCGAAAAGCTGAAACTGAATTCATCGCTGTACTCGCTTACCGAAAAATACAAGAAAGTGAACGAATACCTCAAAGATGATTATACCTGGTACGATGTACTGTCGACTAGACGCGATTTGGGGTGGTTTACAACTGCTTCCGCCTCAATAGGCAAAGTAAACCTGCTTACGGGAGGATTCGATTTCAAGAACGGAAGTGTAGATGCCTGGGACAAATATTACACCTCCACCGATATTGTGTATAACAAAGGCAAAATGAGCACGTATGCCTTATTTGCACAGGATGAAATCAGCCTGCTTAACGACAGGGTAAGAGTGATTGCAGGCCTAAGGTTCGATATGGCACAATTTTACGACGGGGGCTTCTATATTGAGAATCCTACAATGGAAACATCGTTTATGGTAGGCGGAGGGTACCAGGTGCCCCATATGCCCGAACAAAACTGGCACGAATTCAGTCCAAGGGTATCGATACAATATAAATGGAATGAAGTGAGCCGCATTTATGCCATGTATTCGCACGGGTTCAGGCCATCGGTACTCGACGACCTTTGCCGTTCGGGCCGTATAAAAGGAGGATTTAAGATCGCAAATCCGGCAGTTCAGCCTGAATCGCTCAACAACTACGAAACCGGTTTCGACCTGAAGCCATCGTCGAAATCAACTTTTGCAGCATCGGTTTATTACTCGCGTGGAACTGATTTCCAGTATTATGTAAGCAATGGTAAAACCATTGATATGGGATTCGGCGAAAGGCCGATCTTTATAAGGGCCAATATAAGCGATGTTGAAATGTACGGTGCCGAAGCCGAAATAAGGTACGATGTTCTGAATTCACTTACTGTTTTTGCCAATTACGCGTATACGCATTCAACCATATTGGCTTACCACAAAATCACCGAAACCGATACAATCGACCTGGCAGGTAAATTCTTCACGGATGTTCCTGCCCATACATTTTCTGCGGGGGCTAACTGGAATAACAGGATTTTAAACCTGAGCGCTTTGGTTCATTATAACGGGGCCATGTATATAAACGACCAGAATACCGTTGACGAAATCATGCTTTCCGACCAATATGCCGCCTATACAACCATGGATATGAAAGTATGGAAAGCGTTTAAAACGCATTACAAACTCTCGATCGACATACAAAACCTTTTTGACGTAAAGTATTACGACAGCAAGTACGCGGTTTGTCCCGGGAGGTTTATAACGGCAGAGTTCGCGGTTAATTTTTAAGAAAGTGTCTGCACACCCGAAGCGTGTCGGCCACTGGAACTTTAATTAATTTTGAAAAATATAAATTACAAAACCACTCCTAATCCCAACTGAATATGAAGAGCCCTATTTCAATCCTGATCGCAATACTGATGCTTTCGTTTGCATCGCTCAAAGCCCAGACCAACGACTTTTACGATGATGCCGAGACAATTAAGCTGAATGTACCATCTATAAAAGTGCTTGGCGAGATATCGAATCCCGGGAACATAAGTCTTGAGGCTTTGCCGATGCGTTCGGTTATTGTAAAAGAAACGCTGTTGAGTGAAGGTAAAGACAAGTTTGTGGGTGCATATCGCTACGATGGGTATTCGCTGTATGATATTTTGAACCAGGTGATTCTGAAAAAGAAAAACGAAGCCGACTTCCCTCCTATTATCGATTTATATGTTGAAGTGGAAAACGATTTGGGGGAGAAAGTGATTTTCAGCTGGGGCGAAATCTATTATCCTATCCACCGCCACGAAATTATTATTGCTACCCAGGTTGCACGCATAGTACCTTCGAAAACGAAAGACCTTTGGCCCCTACCAACCGAATCGAGGGTTATAGCAGCCTCCGACCTGCTTACGCACCGCAATATCAGCAACCCTACAAAAATCACGGTTAAATCCTACGACGGCAAATTCGATATCGTAAAAGGGATGAGCCCTATGTTCAGTGTGAGTTTCAGTATTTCGAACGGCGATAAAAAAGTAACCGCAATAAGCACCCTGCCTGCCACACTCGATAAACATACTTATCCGGCTGTTTTTTACGGTCGCGGACGCGGAATACATGGCACTACCCCTTTTACAGGTGTAATGCTTAAGTATCTGCTGGCAAAATATACTGCTCTTAACGAGGACAACCTGAAAACCGGCTTGGTTATCCTTGCCGGGAAGGACGGATACCATGCTGCTTACAGTTTCAGCGAGATTATGAACCGCAACGACCAGGAGGAATTTCTTGTAGTTTATTCCCCCGAAAACACTGATGGCGGTGCATTCCAGGTTTTTCCGGCAGCCGATTTCTTCTCCGACAGGGCTATAAAATCGCTCGAATCGGTAAAAATAGTTAATATAAATACGGCGCTGGAGAAGTAGGATGGCGTTGATTCTCGTTAACGGGCAATCACAAATTAAACTAAACCATCGTTATACCAGGAACCGGAATTTCCCTATAAACAGAAAAAGCCGCCTTACCGGCGACTTTTCAAGAGCCACTAATGGGACTCGAACCCACGACCTGCTCATTACGAATGAGCTGCTCTACCAACTGAGCTAAAGTGGCAAAAAAACCTGCATGTTTAAAGCAAGCAGGCTTTTCCTGTTGTCGGGATGACTGGATTCGAACCAGCGGCCTCTTCGTCCCGAACGAAGCGCGCTACCAAGCTGCGCTACATCCCGATCGACAAGCAAAATACAGCATGTATTTCACTTTCGAGGTGCAAAAGTAAGGAAATAATGGTTTAGTCTAAAGGGGTGGCGAAATATTTTTACCTCGCAATTTTTGAGAAATTCCAAATCCCATCCGCCTGAGGCGGACCAGGTCCAATATAAATCCGAAATCGCAAATCCAACCTCCCCTACCTGTCCTTGTACATCTTCTCGTAGTACTTCAGGTAGTTCCCGGAGGTAACTTCGTCGAGCCACTTCTCATTCGCCAGGTACCAGGCAACCGTTTTTTCGAAACCATCGTCAAACTGAACTTCCGGTTCCCACCCGAGCGTTTCCTTGATTTTAGTCGCATCAATAGCATAACGCAGGTCGTGACCGGCGCGGTCCTTCACGTAAGTGATCAGCTTTTCGCTCTCACCTTCGGCACGGCCAAGGTGGCGGTCCATAATGCGGCAAAGGGTTTTAACTATATCGATATTCTGGCGTTCGTTATTGCCTCCGATATTGTAGGTTTCACCATCAATACCCGTCTGGTAAATCAGGTCGATGGCTTTGGCATGATCCTCCACGTACAGCCAGTCGCGCACATTGGTTCCCTGTCCGTATACCGGCAAAGGTTTGCTGTGGCGTATATTATTTATAATCAACGGAATAAGTTTCTCAGGGAACTGGTTGGGTCCGTAATTGTTTGAGCAATTCGAAATTACTACCGGCAAACCATAGGTGTGATGGTAGGCTCTTACCAGGTGATCGCTGCTGGCTTTTGATGCCGAATACGGGCTGCGCGGATCGTACGGTGTGGTTTCGAGGAATTTGCCTTCACCGCCAAGCGAACCATACACTTCGTCGGTCGAAACATGGTAGAAGCGTTTCCCTTCGAACCTATCTTTCCAATGGTAGCGTGCCGCGTTTAGAAGGTTAACAGTACCAACAATGTTGGTCATAATAAATTCCTTCGGGTTGGTAATGGAACGATCCACATGCGACTCGGCTGCCAGGTGTATTACCCCGTCGAACTGGTACGCATCGAAGGTTGCCATTACAAAATCCTCATCAACAATATCGCCTTTTAAAAACTCGTAATTGGGGAGCATATCCACATCCGACAGGTTGGCAAGGTTACCGGCATAGGTATGCTTATCGAGGTTTACGATCCGGGTACCGGTATATTTTTTTAACAGCTGGCGAACAAGATGCGATCCTATAAAACCGGCTCCTCCTGTAA
>CAISRK010000024.1 GCA_903887815.1 uncultured Bacteroidales bacterium
AGAAAATGTATACGATATGATGATAATATATAGCATTGAAAATCATTGATTCATCTTCAACAAGGCTTTTATCGTACCTTTGCAGAATAATAAAAAAAAATAAATTGATTAATAAAATACTTGGCAATCTCAATATCAAATCACTTAATGTGATGCAACTGTCAGCAGTTGAAACCATCAGTAAACATAAAGATACTATTTTACTATCACCCACAGGATCAGGAAAGACACTGGCTTTCCTGATCCCTGTTTTAAAGACCCTTGAAACCGGGAAAAATACAGTACAGGCCCTGGTTTTAACTCCATCGCGTGAATTAGCACTGCAGATAGAGCAGGTTTTCCGCGCTATGAATACAGGCTTTAAAGTTAGCTGTTGCTATGGCGGGCACAAAATGAGCATTGAGAAGAATAATCTCACCGAGCCTCCTGCCCTGCTTATCGGAACCCCGGGAAGAATCCTTGATCATATTACCCGCGGGAACTTCAACCCGGATAGCATTCATACGCTCGTTCTCGACGAATTCGACAAATCACTCGAAATGGGTTTCCAGGAGGAAATGTCGGCTATAACTGCCCGGCTGAAGGCAATTGATAAACGCATACTCACTTCAGCAACCAGGGCCAGTGAGATCCCCGTGTTCACAGGAATAACAAATCCCCGGGTACTGGATTACCTGAACGAAGACAAGGTTGCTGAAGGGCTCACATGCAATATTGTGAAATCGGTGAGCAAGGACAAGTTATCAGCCCTGTTCCAGTTGTTATGCGACATTGGCGGAGAACCTACGCTTGTTTTCTGTAACCACAGGGATGCTGCCAAACGTGTTAGCGACTCGCTCACGCAAAGCGGGGTGATTAATGAATATTTTCATGGAGGGCTGGAACAGAACATCAGGGAGCGGGTGCTGGGTAAGTTCAGGAACGGAAGCTGTGATATACTTATTTGCACCGACCTGGCGTCGAGGGGCCTTGATATCCCTGAAGTGAAACATGTGATCCATTATCATTTACCGCTTAACGAGGAAGGGTATACACACCGCAACGGCCGTACAGCCCGAATGCATGCCGAAGGCGATTCGTACCTTATACTGAGCGAAGAGGAAGCTGTTCCGGCATACTTAAACGAAGAATTAAATAGTATTCAATTATCAGGTAAACGGACTTTGCCCCCAAAACCTGCGTTTGGAACTCTGTATATTGGAAAAGGGAAAAAAGACAAGATCAATAAAATTGATGTTGTGGGATTTCTGATGCAGAAAGCAGGCCTGCAAAAAGACGAAATCGGTTTGATAGAGGTGAAGGATTTCTTCTCCTATGTGGCAATAAAACGGACAAAGATGAGTGAAACCATCAGGCTGGTCCGCAATGAGAAAATAAAGAACAAAAAGGTCGTGATCGAGGAATGTGATTAGTAATCAGGAATACCGCAATCAGATATACTCTTTAAGGTCCGACATAAGTATCCTGTCGAGTTCCTTCATATTGTCCTCCCTGGTTTCGCAGAAAAGGAATCCAAAGATCGGGAATTTTGTGTAATCGGCTTTTCGCAGTTCGAGAGGCTTTTCGAAATGCGAAAGCAACTTGTCGTAATCAAACGAAGGTATAAACCTGCCTTCGGTTCCGGTACTGTTGTTTAAGACAATATTACTGTAAACCAGGTTTTCCTTCCCGGTGAGTAATGCGTTCCAGTCGGGTTGTTTTTGTTCAAACAGATACTCGTAAAGGTTTATTCCGAAAGCGTACCAGGCAAGATCGGGAGTAGAGCACCAGCCGCCGAAACGTAACGGGTTTACTTCAATAGGAGCAATTTCACCATTCTCGCTAATCCTTACCTCCACATGGCACGGGAAACTCTTCAATCCGGAGCGTTGTCCGATAGCCGCAAGAAAATCAGTAATAATGCGAAGGTATTTTTCAATAATTGCTTTTGAAGTACAGTAAACCCTATCGTTTACATCTTTTCCCGAGGAGAAGATATGTTTCATAATATTTAGCACAACCGGTTTGCCGAGTGCATCGAAGTACATGTCAACGGCAAATTCGTCACCCTGTATGCATTGTTCTATAATGAAATGTTCAACATCCAACACCTCAGTCGGGTAAAGATTACGGATAAGATCAATTTCCTTTTTTATTTTACAGACGGTTTCATCCCATTCTCCCTCATGCTCCACCTGGTAAACCCCCAGGCTAAAGAATCCTACGGCAGGTTTTATTATGAACGGGAAAGGAAACCCATGAACATCAAGGGTCTCAATCACTTCGAGATTTACACTCCTGTAAAAGTACCCCGGGTACATATCGCGTAACATATCGCGGAACAAAACCTTATTTTTGAAAAGCCTGATCATTTCCGGCAACCTGGTTTCCGGCAGGTTGTTTTCGATCCATCCTATTGAATTTTCGGAATTACTATACAGAAGGCAACCCGGATCTTGTTCAAACACGGCCACCGCCTCTTTTTGAGAAAGCAGGTTCAAATTCCGCCCGGAAACCAACTCATCGATTACCGGATTATGAATGACCTGAATTTTATTTTTTTCGAGTGTCCTGATTAAAAATTCGGAGATATAAGGTTTATCGAGAATGATCATGTTAGGCTGTATATTTTCTGCAGGTATAGAGGTCAGGCTATACCGGCAAATAGTAAAATAAATTAATCATGTTACTTTGTAGCTCTTTTTTCGAGTTCGTCCCTTTTCAATGTAATGAGGTGGCCGATGGGTTTCCCATCGCGATAGGAAATTACCCGTAATGTCACAGGGCCATCAGGAAGGGTAAACGGTAGCGTATATTTCAGAGTATACCTGTCGGGCATTGCATCATCTGTGGTATAAAAAACATCCAAACCCGGAGCTTCGCATTCCATTGACACTATTAGTTTCCCATTGCTTTTGGTAATTTTAATACTGGGATCGTAAATGGCTTTTGAATAATTCACCCCAGCGATTTCGGCACGCACGAACTGATTTTCGACCCGCCCTACGAAATTATCCCAATTCCTGCTTTCACGGGGTGTCCAGTACACTTCGGCCAAGGCCCAGGCACGCGGATATGCCATGTACTGAACATGGCGGAATGTTGGAAGTTGTTCCGACCACAGATTACCCTGGCCACCAAGTATGTACTTAGCATCAACTCCATCAGGCACCGGTTCGAAACTGTAGCATTTCTTCAGGCGCAGGCTCGCATATATGGGAGGATCGATGGTTCGTTCGCCCTGTGTATAATCGAGATAAGCGTGAGTAGTGGGCGACATCACAACATAATGACCCATTTTAGCCGCTTCGATACCGCCTTTAACTCCCCGCCAGCTCATTACAGTTGCATCAGGGGTAATTCCCCCGTCTAGAATTTCGTCCCATCCGATAAGTTTTTTACCTTTTGCTTTCAGAATTACCTCAACCCTGTTCATAAAATATCCCTGCAAATCTTCCACATGCCTGATTCCCAATTGTTTCATCAATGCCTGGCAGCCGGCATCGTCGGACCAGAATCCTTTGTAACATTCGTCACCTCCCACATGAATATACTGCCCCGGAAACAAAGCGGCAACCTCAGTAAAAACTTTATCCAGGAAAATATACACATTTTCATCCGAAGGATTTAATGCATTCTCTATATTCATCTTAAAAGTACTGTTGCCATACCAGTCAGAAAATTTGCTTCCGGGACTAACACGCGTTGTAGTATCCTTTTTGCAACTCAGCTCAGGGTAGGATGCAATGGCGGCCATACTATGCCCCGGAACATCAATTTCAGGAACAATTGTAATGTTCCTGTCTTTTGCGTACTGAACTATTTCGCGTATATCGTCCTGTGTATAAAAACCACCAACTGTAGCTTTTTCGGCTGACCTGGGCGCTTCCCGGTCGCCAAAATGGCCGAATCGTTCAACGCGCCATGCTCCCACTTCAGTGAGTTTTGGTAACGACTTGATTTCGATCCTCCATCCTTCGTCGTCAGTAAGGTGCCAGTGAAAGGTATTGAGTTTGAACCGTACCATTTCATCGAGATATTGCTTAACCTCATCTTTGGTGAAAAAATTGCGGGCTACATCCAGCATTAATCCTCGCCATTCAAAACGGGGATAATCCGTAATGGTCACCACTGGAACCGTCCATTTCATGGAAACAACTTTCTTGCTTTCGATTTCTTTTGGGAGCAACTGCAGGAGTGTCTGCATGCCATAGAACAAGCCTGCTGGCTGGTTCGCGCTGATCACAATTCCTTTGGTTGTCGAAACCAGGGTATAACCTTCAGCTCCCAGTTGCGGGTCGGGAGTAGTGCTGATACTGAGCCTGACAGAGCCCTTGTTCCCGGGAACTGCTTTTAAAGAAAACCCACTTGCCGTATTCAGTTTTTTAACCAGTATTTCAGCGACATCTTTTGCAACGGCATTATCGAAGCATATGGTTGAAACTTTTGTCAGGGTATAAAATCCGCTTCCGGTTTTCAATTCGACCGGCTGCGGGATAAGGTTTACCGGGCTGACCTGGGCATGTACAAGTCCGACCATGAGGATCAGAACCAGTGAAAGTAAGGTTTTCATTGTAAAGTAGGTATTAAGAAAATTTGTCAAGTATTTAAACCAGGAATGAATTTAACCTCCCGTGAAAATAATCCCATCTATTTATTGTGGCGCATCAGCTTTTCAAATCCCCGGGTATAGTATGTCTTCATACTGCCTTCAGGAGAAGCATAAATAAAGTATGCCTCAAGTCCGCGGTGTTTTTTCAGAAATTCCTTCCCCTGATCGACTCCCATTACCATAAGTGCAGTGGCATAGGCATCAGCTGTCATACAGTCTTTAGCCAAAACCGAAACGCTCAGCAAAGAGTGTTTAACAGGGTAGCCATCCGACGGATCGATTGTATGTGAATACCTGATGCCATTCTCTTCGTAATATTTACGGTAACTGCCGCTGGTAGATATGGCCATATCCTCGAGGGCAACAATAGCCTGGATACCCGGTTCGTCGGATGCATTTTTTGCAGGTATTTCAATAGCAACATTCCATTTCTCCCCACCGGGTTTTGTGCGGCGTGCAAGAACTTCACCCCCGATATCGATAAGGTACGACTGTATATTCATCGAATCAAGAAAAGCTGCAACTACATCCACTGCATAGCCTTGGGCTATTGCATTGTAATCGATACGTATACGGGGATCTGCTTTGAGAAGTTTACCCTTTTCAAGCCGGACTTTCGTATATCCAACCAGAGGAAGCAAGCTGTCGACTTTGTGCTGGTCCATTTTCAGCCGGTTCGAAAGTCCGAAACCCCAGGCACTGACAAGGGGTCCAACAGTAATATCAAAGGCGCCTCCTGTTTTTTCAGAAACTTCTTGTGCCTTATTGAAAATTATACCGAACATCTTATCAGCTCTTGCTGAAGGATCATTTTCATTCATCCGTGAAATGATCGAATTCGGCTTCCAGCTTGAGGCTGTTGAATCAAACCTCAGGAGCAGTGAATCAATCGATTTCTGCAAATTGACACTATCTGCCGCATAATACGTTATCGAATAAGTAGTTCCCTGGGTTTCGCCGGTAAACTTTACCAGAACAGGCTCCGGACGGTGCCTGCAGGAACCAAAAAATAATACTGAAGCAGCACATAATCCAGCTGCGAACCGATAAATAAAGTACTTCATACAATAAACGGGGTAAAACAAACTTAGAACGCGATTATATGGCGAAAATAAATAAAAAACTGTCTGCAGTGTCCGTTTGGAAATATAATCCTGCAAAATGACCAAAAGTCATTTTGCAGTTCCGAATCCCTGACTTATACCCCATCTTCAAGCCTGCTTTGCAGGAAAGTTCGAAATTTTCTTTCTCATTATATCTCGCTACTATTATCTAGTGATAATTCAGAAGCAACCAGGAGAAAAGTCTGAATTGTCAATATCCTGAAATTTTCAAGAGTCATTCAAAGGAACCAAACAGCCACAATAGACTTATTGAACATATACATAATATTATGGCACTATTTATGTTATCATGTTTTGGTTAGTGAACATACTGTATTTTTGCAAAAAGAAATAACTTCATGATTGAGTTCAGAATAAAAATCAGCTATCTGCTTAAAGGATTACTCTTATTCATCACCATTATGGCAAGTGAGTATGCTGCCGGTGGGAACGTAGCGATTGTTCCCGATACTACCGATTTTTATTCGAACGACTTTGTGCGGAACGATAACTATATATACCAGAACTACATACACGCTGTAGAGTTTTCGAGAGAGGGTTTTGAGCTTGCTGATCCGCTTATAAATCTGTTGAGCGGTGAAAGATTCCATGTTAGTTTCGATGACCTGCAGGGCCGGTACAGGCAATATTACTACCAGATCCAACATTGCAATGCCGACTGGGAGAAATCAGAAATATGGACTAATGAATACATTGAAGGGCAGGAAGAACAGCAGGTGGAGGATGTTGAATATTCGTTTAATACGAGGACCTCGTATACGCATTATTCATTTACCTTTCCCAACGAACGCTTCATTATAAAGAAATCAGGTAATTACATTATCAGGGTGTACTGGCGCGATGCGAAAGGGAAGGAGATTAATGTTTTCACCCGAAGATTTATGGTCGTTGACCCGAAAGTTTCGATAACGGCCAGTGTTGGACGTGCAGGAACGTCGGAAGATTATGAAACCAGGCAGGAAGTTGATTTCGCAATAAATACAGGCGGATACCGCATTGATTCACCATACCAGGATATAAAAGTGGTTATACTCCAGAACTGGCGCTGGGATAATGCTCTCACGAACCTCAAGCCATACATGGTGTATAACAATAAACTCGATTATTCATTCGATAACGGAACCAACCTTTTCGATGGCGGCAATGAATTCCGAAGGTTTGATCTGAAAAGTGTAAAATTCCTTTCGGAGAAAGTACGCGAAATCACTTACGATGATACGCTTTTTTATGCCAGGCTCTGGGAAAGCGAAAAACGCACTTTCAAAGAATATTCGGTCGACGGCGATATAAACGGAAAATTCCTCCTTAAAACAGATGATGAGCCTTCGGTTTCGAACTACGGAGAATACGTTATGGTGAAGTTCTTTCTACCCTACGACGCACCGATTGTTGAAGGCAACCTTTATGTTGCAGGAGGATTTAACTGCTGGCAATACACGCCTGAAAATAAAATGCAGTATAATTACCGGCGCAAAGCCTACGAAGCTTCCATTCTGTTTAAGCAGGGATATTACAATTATCAGTATGTAATGCTTCCGAACAATTCGAAAACGGGGGATGTTACCTGGGTTGAAGGAAACCATTCGGAAACAAGGAACAGTTATACCATACTGGTTTATCATCGTACAAAAGGTGAATTGTACGACGAACTTATTGCTACAGGTAATTTTGAAAGTGGCAAATAAGCAGTAAATCCCGCACTATCAGCGGCTGAAACGCAGGAATGTTCCCAGGGGAAGTTTTTTACCAAAGCCATCGGCCAGGTAAAATTCGCCATATTCATTCTTCTCGCCCCTGTTGAAATAGCTGTTTACAAGGTTATTACCAACGAGAGCTGAAAATCCTAACGAATACATATTCAGGATAAGGAAACTGTTTTCGGGATTAAGCAACTGGCTGCAAAGCCGGATCATTTCATTGAGATTATCATCGAGAATCCACTTTTCGCCATCGGCTCCGCGCCCGTATGCCGGAGGATCGAGTATTATACCTGAATAGGTATTGCCGCGCCTTACTTCGCGTTGCACGAATTTCAGGGCATCTTCAACCACCCATCGGATATCTGCAAGCTGGCTGTTCTCCATATTTTCGCGGGCCCATGTTATAACCGGTTTTACCGAATCGACATGTACTACCTCCGCCCCTGCTGCACGTGCAGCAAGAGAAGCGGCTCCCGTATAAGCAAAGAGATTGAGCACCTTCGATTGCAGATTCCGGTCGTCGGTAATCCTGTCGTAAATATAATCCCAGTTAGGTGCCTGCTCAGGGAAAACGCCTATATGACGAAAGGAGGTAAGTCCAAGTCTTACCGTGAAATTCATCTTCTTATACGAATAATTTATCCGCCATTGATCGGGCATACCTTTCTTAAGTATCCAGCGCCCTTTTTCCGAATCGTTTTTATCGAGTTTAAATGCTGCCGACGACATTTTGTCCCATTCAGCCCCGCTCATCGACGGGTTCCAGATAGCCTGCGGTTCAGGACGAATGAGCACGAACTGCCCGAATCGCTCCAGTTTTTCGAAACCGCCGGAATCGATAAGTTCGTAATCAGTAAAATGGGTCGGGGAAAGGAGTTGCATCGTTTATCCAGGTTCTTAAGAAGTTAACACTATCCCGAAAGCTTTCATGGCGCACAACCAGGATATACTGTACCCGTCATATATTTATCAGGCAGATTCCTGCTTTCGGTTTTGCGGACTGAGGTTGAATTTTTCAGGATACCTGGCTTGCTTGCCAGCATAAAATGCTTCAATTTTTTTTAAATCGGCATTGTAATCTCCACTAGGAAAAAGAGTCCCTCCTATTCCGCCCGTTTTCTCTTTGTAATCAAGAAATCCAAATCCAATCGGAACTTTGGCGTTTTCAGCCATATAATAAAAGCCGCGTTTCCAGTTCATGTTAAGGCTTCGGGTGCCTTCGGGAGTAATAGTAAGATACAGGTACTCGCAATTCCGAAACATATCGCCTATCTGGATTACAACATTATTGCTGGCCTTACGGTCGATAGATATTGCTCCCAGGGCTTTAAGTATACTGCCGAGCGGGAAAAAGAAGGCTTCTTTTTTGATCAGGTATTGTGCTTCGACACCTATCGACATG
Source organism: uncultured Bacteroidales bacterium (assembly GCA_903887815.1). Lineage (GTDB taxonomy): Bacteria > Bacteroidota > Bacteroidia > Bacteroidales > UBA4417 > UBA4417. The sequence continues at coordinate 8,818 of CAISRK010000024.1, forward strand.
TATCCAAGCCAGCCGAGCAGAAAATCCCAGTTGCTGGTGTGAGGAGCCATCATTACCACCATTTTCTTCGTGTCCGGCGGAGTGTTCATAATGACTTTCCAACCGATAAGTTTTAAAATAAACCTCGCAATTGACTTCTTCATTGTTTAGGATTTCGGTTTTATGAATCGCAAAGTAACGTTAAATATATTTCTTCCAGAAATCAGCATCAAAATTTCCTCGTACATAGTTATCCTCCGAAAGACAAGTTTCGGTAGCAAAAGCCAGCCCACAGCCGGTAATTCTATCAAGATCTGTTTCTGAAATAGATTCAATGGAATCGGATCTAATTGAAGTCCGGGAAAGTCCAAATATAAACCCGGCATTGAAATTATCGCCCGCACCAATAGTGGAAACCGGCCTAATAGACGGGACTTTGTATGTTTTTATATATGTTGGAGTCAAAACATATAAAGGTTCTGATCCGCGGGTAATGATAAGCACTTTGCAATAAGGTTTAATAAAATCGTAGATTTCGGCGGGATCAGTCAGCCGGAAAAGGTTGTAAAAATCCTCATCCGATCCTTTAACAATTGTCGATGCCGAAATATTATTCATATAAACCGGCAGCAGAGATTCCAGTTCACCGGCATGCGAAGAACGGAAATTCAGATCATAATAAATAGTTGCGTTTGCTTTAACTGCTTTTGAGAGTGTTTCGAGCACAAAGTCTTTCCGGTCGGACTTCACAGAGTAAAATGAACCGAAGAGCAGGAAATCGTCCTTTGTAAATCCGGGCAAACTATTATGCACTAATTTTTCGGGCGAATCGATATAAAAAGAGTACGAAGCTTTTTTGAATTCATCCATAAAAGCGAGGGCCAGCGAGGTTTTATGGGCCGTACTACGTATACAGAAGTCAGTATGAACCTTATTTTGTGTAAGGAAAACTTCGATAAGATCGCCGGCTTTGTCGCCTCCGAATTCTGAAAGCAGGAAAATTTCGGTTCCCATGCGGCCCAGCGAAACAGATGCATTCAGAACCGAACCACCGGGAATAACTTTCATAGTGTAACCTCCATCCGAAACCAGGTCGAGGACTGTTTCGCCCATGGCATAAACAACCCGGTTATTTTGCTGAAGACCTGTCATCTGAAGATTATTGCAAATCCAATTCCAGGTTGAGCTGATCGCGGAGTTTGTTCACATTCGGGTTTTGAGCCGCCATTGCATCAAGTTTCTCGCGATCGTTCATGTACTTTTTTGTTTCCGACTGTTGTTCGGTTACAATTACCTGTAATGTTATGAAATCATTCTTCATATCATTACGCAGGAATTCGAGCAATGCATTGCGGCGTTCGTTCAGCTCCTTCTCCAGAACAGTGTTACCGACCGTAATCTGCAATACATTGCCACCAGCCAGGACAGGTTTATTCGATGTTAAGGCTGCATAGTACAAAGCGGAATCGGCTTTCTTTAATTCCGCATAACGGTTGAGCGATTCTTCAATTTTTTCGATGTCGAATTCTTCGGTCCGATCAAAAACCTGCTCCATCTTAACTGATTTAGCCAACTGGTCGGATTGGGTAACCGACTTAATCGAAAAACTGGAGGAATGATGCGACTGAACCGGCATCTCATGTTCGGTTACCTGAACTACTACTTTTTCAGCTTCTTTTATTACTTCTGTAAGCGGATCCGTCATCATTCCGGGAGCAGGATGGTTTTCGGCAGGAATCTCAATTACAGGTACCGCTGGTTCAATTTCAGCAATCGGTTCTTCCTTGATTTGAGGAGCAATATCTTCTTCAACGACAGGTGCAACCTGCTCCACTGCGGGCACTATCTGTTCAATAACTGGTGCAACCTGTTCAACAACAGCCTCAACCCGCACAGGAGCTGCCTGTTTCACTTCCGTTGCCGGAATTACCTGGATTGCCGGCATTATGGTTACTTCAGGCATCTGCATCTGGCCACTCAGCCTGCATATCTGGATCAGAGGCACTTCGAGCGAAAGCCTTTTGTTGTTTGATGTACGGTAGGTAACATCACATTTATTTATAATGTCAAGAGCATCGATCAATAACTGCAACGAGACAGTACGTGCCTGCATCGAATACTTCAGGCGTATGCTTTCACTGGTTTCTATCAGTTTTACGGTTGAGGGATCCACGCTCATCAGCAAATTCCGCAGGTGCTCACCCATACCGGTTATAAAGTGCTGCCCATCGAAGCCTTTATCAATAACTTCGTTCACAATGAGCAAAGTATCCTTATAATTTCCGGCACGGATGTGATCCATGATCTTGAAATAATATTCGTAGTCGAGCACATTGAGATTTTCGAGAACGAGTTCGCGGGTAATATTCCTGTCGCCAAGGTTAACCATCTGGTCGAATACCGACAAGGCATCGCGTAGAGCGCCATCCGCCTTATGAGCGATTATATGTAATGCCTCCGGGTCGGTTGTAACACCCTCGCTGTTGGCAACAAACGCCAGGTGCCTGGCTATATCGTCGACTGTAATACGCTTAAAATCAAATATCTGGCAACGTGAAAGTATAGTAGGTATAATCTTATGCTTTTCGGTAGTGGCCAGGATAAACTTGGCATAAGCCGGCGGTTCTTCCAGGGTTTTCAGGAAAGCATTGAAAGCCTGCGTTGAAAGCATATGAACCTCATCAATAATATAAACCTTGTACCGGCCCATCTGCGGTGGAATACGCACCTGGTCAACAAGGTTACGGATATCATCAACGCTGTTGTTCGAAGCGGCATCCAGTTCGTGGATATTGAATGAGGCCGAATCGTTAAAGGCTTTGCATGATGTACATTCGTTACAGGGTTCAGTTTCGGACGTAGGGTTCAGGCAGTTGATAGTTTTTGCAAGAATACGTGCACATGTGGTTTTACCAACGCCCCGGGGCCCGCAAAACAGGAAAGCCTGCGCCAGCTGATTATTGCGAATAGCATTCTTGAGAGTTCCGGTTATCGAAACCTGCCCGACTACTGTATTGAAAGTTACCGGACGGTATTTTCGTGCCGATACAATAAAATTATCCATATTTACCAGGAAATTAATTAATTACCCCTATTCCTCCTTCCGTTCTCAACCAAGCGGGGAAGCAGTGATATCCTGACTCAAAGGTAAAACAATTCGTCGTATGGAAGCAGGTTGTTAATAAAAAGGCTTACGGATTGCAGGGTTATAAATGAAATTTCAGGTCCGGATGCAATGTCGGCCTAAAAAAAACGTTTCAGAGAAGACTTGCAATAAATAATGTAATTTTGCTTTATATCTTAATAAACGATGCTGATCCTGGTTCCGAAAGAAACTAACCGGCTGCGCTACATCATGCAGCTTATGCTTACCAGGCTCCTTGGCCTGGATGTAGAGTTTACGGACAAGGATTTATATTTTAAAGATTTCAATGGAACAAAATTTTCATATGGCGTCAAAGTTGATGAAGGACTTCTCTTTTTTGCTTCAACGGGTTTGCTTTTTGAAAGTAAAATTATTGGGAAAGACCTGAATCATTTTAATTACAAAGGGGAGATTGCTTTTTTCCCTGTTTCGAATAAACAATCGGCTTTGCCTTTCGATCCGTTTGCTGCTGCATTTTACCTGGTAAGCCGGTTTGAAGAGTACCTGCCACATCTCCGAGATCAACATAACCGATTCCTGGCCGAAGGCAGCGATGCATACCAGCACGGGTACCTCCAGAAACCTCTTGTTAACATATGGTCGCTGATTATACGGGAAATTCTTCAAAACCGCTTTCCCGGGCTAAGGGTTTCAACACCAGTATTTAATTTTATTCCCACTGTTGATGTTGATTCGGCCTACGCTTATAAAAACAAAGGACTTACAAGGGCAATCGGCGGCATGCTTCGTGAAATGCAAAACAGAAACTACCAGGAAGTCAGTAAAAGAATAATGGTCTTATTAAGGCGGGAACATGATCCTTTCGACACATTTGACCTCCAGATGAAATTGCAGCAGAAATACGGTTACCGCTCAATTTACTTTATCCTGCTTGCCGATTATGGTCCGAACGATAAAAACATCCCTCACAACAACAGGTATTTCCGCAGGCTGATCAGGTATCTTGGTGATTATGCCGACATCGGGATTCATCCCTCTTATGCATCATCGCTCCAGCCTTCATTAATGGTAATGGAAACAGCCCGGCTTTCAAAAATCCTTAAGCTGGAAATTGACCGCAGCCGACAGCATTTCCTGAAGCTGACCCTGCCCGAAACCTACAGGAACCTGATCAATAACGATATTGTCCATGATTACACCATGGGGTATGCGGAGGCAACAGGATTCAGAGCTTCGATCTGTACGCCCTTTCCTTTTTTCGATCTTGATCAGGATATGTCGACCAGCCTTATGGTGCATCCTTTCGCCGTTATGGACGGAACCCTTTATTCTTACCTGAAACTCACACCTAAGCAGGCAACCGAAACCATAAACAAGCTTATTGCAGAAGTTAAGAGTGTCGGCGGCATTTTCATCCCTTTATGGCATAACCAGGCATTTGACGACGAAACTACCGGCCCGGGATGGCTCGATGTATATATCCGCATGGTTGAAGAAGCGTTGAAAAAGTAATTGCCGTTTCCAGGTTGAAAAAGAAAATAATCAGCTCCAACTTCCATTAAATTCTCCTTTATTAACAGATGATAAGGTTTCTGCAACACGACTCAATTGATAAAGTGCAATGGGATATTTGCATAAGCCTTGCTATAAACGGGAATCTTTATGCCAATTCATGGTTTCTTGATATTGTTTGCCCCGGCTGGTGTGCCCTGGTTGAAGATAATTATGAGACAGTATTTCCATTACCTATTTTCGCAAAAGTCGGGATTAAATACCTGCGGCAACCCTATTTTACCCAGCAGTTGGGTGTTTTTTTTCAATCACCCTTACCCACAGGAAAACTGGATGAGTTTTTACAGCATATTCCTTCCGATTTCAGGTATATCTTTATCTATCTCAATTCATCAAACCTGATTCCCGGGCTTGCCCCTGAATCGGAAATGACCAATCTCGAACTCGACCTGTCGAAAGAATACGAAAAAATTGCATCAGGCTATCAGACCAACCTGCAACGAAATCTCAAAAAAGCCAGCCAAAATAATCTAAGCATATCGAAAAATGTGAGTTCCGATGAAATCATCGCCATGTTCAGGGCTAACAAGGGACAGGATCTGAAACACATGGATGAAAGCCATTACATGCTTATAAAACGCATCGCCGAAGTGAGCATGCTAAAAGGAATGGGTGAAATCCGGGGGGCAATGGATGGGAAAAGCGAATTGGTGGCTGCAATACTATGGGTTACAAGCCACAGGAAAGCCATTTTCCTATTCTCGGCAGTAACGCAAAGCGGTAAGCAGTTGAATGCCATGCCCTGGCTGATTGATGAATTTATAAAGGATAATGCAGGGAATCCGCTTACTCTCGACTTCGAAGGATCAACCGATGCCGGTTTGGCAAGATTTTATAGGAGTTTCGGAGCCATTAAAGTAATTTACCAGCGCTATTCAAGTAACACGCTGCCGCGAATTCTGCAATCTGCCATGAAAATCTGGCAGCTATCGAGAAGACAAATAAAAAAAATAATCTGAACAGTGATCAGAACAGCCAAATTGTTATTTTTGTAAGATCTGGAGATAGGGAAAAGGTTAAAAAAAAGAATAATATTCGGGAATATGGTAATCAATATCGGAACAAAGAATTCAGTGGTCAACCTGTTTATGCGTGAACTGCGTGATGCATCTATTCAACAGGACAGTATGCGCTTCAGACGTAACATGGAACGCATAGGCGAAATATTTGCCTATGAGATCAGCAAAACTCTTGACTATGAACCAAAAGAGGTTATAACCTCACTGGGTACTGCTGAAGTTTCGGTTTTGAAAAATGTACCTGTACTCGCTACAATCCTCAGGGCAGGGTTACCCTTGCACCAGGGAATGCTAAATTATTTCGACAATGCGGATAATGCTTTTATTTCAGCATACCGCGAACACCGAAAGGATGATCAGTTCTCAATCCAGATCGAATACGTCTCGAGCCCCGACATTGAAAACCGTGTGTTAATCCTTACTGACCCTATGCTCGCAACCGGGCAATCGATGGTAGCATCCTACAAAGCATTGAAAAGTCACGGGAAACCAGCACATACCCATTTTGTTTCGGTTGTTGCCAGCGTGCAGGGTGTTGAATATATAAAACGTATGCTGCCAAAAACCGGAACAACTATCTGGATAGCAGCCTTAGATGACGAACTGACGGCACAGGGATACATTGTTCCCGGGTTGGGCGATGCAGGCGATCTCGCCTACGGTCAGAAAGATTAAACTCACATGAAAAATATTTCTCAATTTCCCCTTTTGGGCAACAACATTGTTGCTTCTCGCACGTTATACCATAAAAGCATGCACATTGTCAGGATTCCTTAAAATATTGATTGTCTTTGCAGTTAGCACCATCAAATTCCTGGTGGCTCCTGCCCTTTCGTTCGGGATGGGATTGAACTTTGTTCAGACCTGGCTCTCGACCACTGCCGGTGGAATTGTCGGGGTAGTAGTTTTCTTTTTCCTGAGCCGCTGGATTGTATTGCTTTACACCCGATATTTTGTTTATTATGTTCATTCCACAAGGGTAAAAATATATAATTTTCTAAATCTCAAACTGCCGCATATTATTCCGGCCCGGATATTTACGCGGCGAAACAGGCTGATTGTTAAAGCCGTCAGAAAATACGGATTGGTCGGCATTGTTGTGCTTACACCGGTTTTACTTTCTATCCCATTAGGCACTTTCCTGGCTGCAAGGTATTATACTGCAAACAGGTATTTAGTTTATTACCTGATCGGCTCAGTTATATTCTGGTCATTATTTATGTCATCAGCTATTTCCTTATTCTAGGCAATTTATAAGCAATTAATTTTCCTTAAAGTGTAATTTAATTCATTAATTTTACCATGAATTAATAGTACCGTTCAGGGTTGTAATCAGCTTGGAGGATACTTTTACAGATTAGAGTTAGTTTACCAAAATACACTTCAGAAAATGAAATTATATTCGGGCAGCCTTGTACTTGAAAATCTCCGTATTTCGATGCAATCGGTAAGGAGCCATATGATGCGTACCACCCTGACAGTACTGATAATAGCCTTCGGTATTATGGCCCTTGTAGGCATTCTTACTTCTATTGATGCTATAAAATACTACCTGAACGATAACTTCCAGATGATGGGTGCCAATACTTTTACCATACGAAACCGTACTATGCAGGTTCATATCGGAAATAACAACAGCAAGCCGAAGCATTTCAGGGAAATCACTTTTGAGGAAGCTACGCGGTTTAAAGAATCCTATACCTTTCCCGCAACGCCTTCAGTATTTATCTATGCAACTAACCTAGCTACTGTTAAATTCATCAGCAATAAAACCAACCCTAATGTACCCGTAATCGGTTGCGATGAAAATTATATTATTACTTCAGGGAACGAAATTGTGCAAGGGCGTAATATGTCGCCCACAGAAGTATTTTATGGTTCTTCTGTTGTTCTGCTTGGAAGCGATGTGGTAAAAAAGGTGTTTAAAAACAAGGAAGATCCCCTTGGCAAATTCGTTTTCATAGGTCCCGGAAGGTACCTGGTTGTTGGTCTGCTTAAAGAGAAAGGCACAAGCCTTGGATTTAATCCCGATAATGTTTGCCTGATTCCTATAAACAATGCCAGGCAGCGTTTTGCCCGTCCGAAAGCATCGTACAGTATTAACATTCACGTAGCCGATGGTTCGAAACTGGAGGCTGCTATTGATGAAGCTACAGGGGTGTTTCGTATTATCCGCCAGGAACAAGTGGGAGAAGAAGACAGTTTCGATATATCGAAAAGCGATAACCTCGCCAATATGTTGTTCGACAGCCTCAGCTACCTGAGGATGGCAGCGATAGTAATCGGGGCAATTACCCTGCTGGGTGCGGCAATTGGTTTGATGAATATTATGCTGGTTTCAGTAACAGAACGCACACGCGAAATTGGGATCCGGAAAGCCATAGGAGCCACAAAAAAAACCATCCGGAACCAGTTCCTTGCCGAAGCCATTGTAATTGCGCAGATCGGTGGTCTGCTGGGAATAATTCTGGGCATTGGGATCGGAAATGCGCTCGCCCTTTCGATTGGCACCAGTTTTATTGTGCCCTGGAACTGGATTATTTGGGGAGTGAGTTTATGCTTCATAGTAGCTCTCGCTTCGGGTATAATCCCTGCAGTAAAAGCCGCCAGGCTCGACCCGATTGATGCCCTGCGTTACGAGTAATTCAACAAAATTTAAAAAATCCAACCAAGCAACTAATTCTACACATTCACTGCCAACCAAGGAAGCACTTTTGTTGATAGCTGATTCCGCATGCCTGTAAAAATTACATTATATAAAAAGTCTTTATTAAAATGATTAACCTGACTCCAAAATTCGATTTCAACGATCTGTTGGTTCCACCAAGTGAAATAAGCGATATTAATTCCCGGAAAGAAATCAGTGTATACGATGAAAACGGGATGCTGCCCTTATTTACAGCCCCGATGGATACTGTCATCGACTGGGAGAACTTTAAGATTTTCGAAGAACAGAAAATATACCCAATCATTCCGCGCACTTCGGTTACAGAGTATAAAACTGCTCATCCTTGCTGGACAGCAATCAGCCTGAAAACTTTTAAGGAAGTTTATGGGAACCTCGATTTCGAATTTACCGATAAGAAACATATCCTTATTGATATCGCCAACGGCCATATGCGCGACTTGCTTGAATCGGTCGAAGAAGCCAAATCATTTTATGGCGAAAAACTTGTATTGATGGTAGGAAATATCGCTCATCCGAATACTTTTAAAATACTGAATGATGCCGGGGCCGACTATGTGCGCGTGGGTATCGGGAACGGAGCGGGTTGCCTCACTACCCAAAATACAGGTGTCGGCTATCCCATGGCTTCGCTGATTGATGAAATAAGGCAGCTTAATCCGATTGCCTCAACCAGGGCCAAGCTGGTTGCCGACGGCGGCTTGAAAGATTTTGCCGATATATGCAAAGCACTGGCACTCGGAGCTAATTATTGCATGGTGGGATCCATACTTAACAAAACACTTGAGTCAGCCGGTGAAACTTTCAGGGCAAACGTACACCATACTGATGGCTATACCGAGCCAGGTGAAAAGGTTAATCAATACCACGCAAATGTGAAGATGGCTTTTCAGAGCGGTGCCAAATTTTATAAAAAATTCCGGGGCATGAGCACCAAGGAAGTACAGAGAGCACTTGGAAATGAAGCCATCAGGACCTCTGAAGGAGTTACACGTATGCAGCCCGTAGAATATACACTTGCCGGCTGGGTCGACAACTTCAAGGATTACCTGGCTACCCATATGTCATATGTAGGAACACGGACACTGGAAGAATTCATAGGCAATGTCCCTCTTATTTCTATTACCCAGAATAGTTTCCTGCGTTTTAAGAAGTGATAGCCAGACTGGAATATTAAAATTATAATCGAAGATTTGTAATTCTTTAAATCGATTGCCGGGGGCTTCGTACCTGGCAATAGGATATATCCACTTTTCATATTTTTAATAACGTACGTTAAAGCATACGTTTCCACTTTTCTGCGAGATGATTAATCCTGATATATTTCTTTGAAGGTATTGATCTAAACATTTACAAGTAGATTATCGCAATTTTTAACATGCTGATTAACTTGATATTAGAATTTGTTAATAAAATATTTTCGCCATTTGTCGTATTTTTTACGTCAAATGACATATCTTTGTGAGGAATTAACAAACTGAAAGAATTGGAAATTTTCGATCCTATGACATCCTATGCTGCAACCGACGACATAAATACGCTTTCGTTGGTAGAACTGGTGCGGCATGGAGTTGGTTTTGACACATTTGATAAGTTCGCAAACCGAAGCCCTTTCAGTGCAAATGAATGGTCAACTTACCTTCATTTATCGGAGCGTACTATGCAACGCTACAAGAGTGAAAGGCGCACTTTTGATCCGCTTCAGTCGGAAAAAATTATCGAAATCGCACTTTTTTACAATAAAGGGGTTGAGGTTTTCGGCACATCAGAAAAATTCAATTCGTGGCTCGAAACCGATAATCTGGCCCTGGGTGGCACCAAGCCCAAAATGCTTCTCGATAATTCGTTTGGCATCAGCATTGTACGAGATGAACTTACTGCCATCGAATACGGTATATTGGCATGATCGTATTTCGCTTGAGCAAATCGAAATTCGCCGATGATCTTTCGGGAAAAGGGGCCGAAAGAACTGGTGGCCGGTGGAACAGCAAAGGTGCCGCAATGGTGTATACAAGCGAATCCAGGGCATTATGCACTACTGAAATAGCAGTCCATACTCCATTAGGGAACCTTCCTCTTGACTACCAACTCATTTCGATTGAGATTCCTGACCAGGTAACCATAAAAGTTTTGCACCCCGAAGAATTGCCTGCTGACTGGAAATCCCTGCCCCATGCGCATTCAAGTCAGGTAATCGGTGATAGTTTCATCTCAGAAAAAATGTATGCCGTACTAAAAGTACCGTCGGTTGTTGTACAGGATGAATTTAATTTCCTTATTAACCCGGCTCACCCTGAATCGGGTAAAATCAAGATTATTTCGATAGAACCCTTCAATTTTGATGAGCGATTGTTCCGAAAATAGAGCCGGCTGATATATTATATTTTTATTTTCTTCAGTCGTTCGACAATTTCGAAAACTGCAGGGCAGGTTGCCGTATTCTTCAGGGTTAAATCCAGCAGCTGCTGAATACGGCGGCGGTCGGTATGCGGGTAATCGCGGCACGCTCTTGGCCGGTTATCATAAATAGTACAATAATTATCTGCATCGAGAAACGCACATGGCATCTGCCTGAAAACGTAATCATTATCTTCGTCGAGGTACAGGTATTTCGCTGTAAGTTCCGAGGGTTTTACCCTGATAGCAGTTGAAACACGACGTATATCCGCATCTGTGAGCCTTGGACCCAGCGATTTGCAGCAATTGCCGCAATCGAGGCAATTCACTTCATCAAAAACCTCCTCGTGCACGTTTTGAAAAGCCAAATCAACTTTCGCAGGTGGCTTCGAAGCAAGTTGCCGGAAAAACGTGACATTTTCTTTCTGCATTTTCTTTGCTTCACCTGGCAATTCCTTGATATACTGGGTATTGATTTTCATAAATTATTTTGAAACTACAGTTATGTTGTCCATTAGCCTTATATCTTTACTTGAAGAGCCGATCATAATCCGAAAGTTGCCGGGTTCGACCACCCATTTCATATCTTTATCTAGCAGCTGAAGCATATCAGGTGAAACAGTAAATACCACTTCCCTACTTTCGCCCGGCTGAAGGCTGATCTTTTTAAATCCTTTTAGCGCAATAACAGGTTGAGAAACGGATGCCAGTAAGTCGCGTATATAAAGTTGAACTACTTCATCACCGGCCAAATTACCTGTATTCGTAACCCTGCATTTCACACGTAAAGCATCACCCGATACGAATTCTTTCTTCGTAAACTCCAGATCGGAATACCCGAATGTTGTGTAGCTCAGTCCATATCCGAAAGGGAACAATGGCTGGCCGCTGAGGTCATTGTAATCGTCTCCCCTGCCTGTTGGTTTGTGATTATATACCAGGGGCAACTGGCCTTCGCTAACCGGGAAGGTAATTGGCAATTTCCCCGAAGGATTATATTTCCCCAGTAAAACATCAGCTATTGCATTTCCACCTTCCTCACCCGGGTACCAAATGTCGAGCACAGCCGCTACCTTATCAATCCAATTGCCCACAGTTATGGCACTTCCCCCTGAAAGCAGCACTATAAGAGGTTTTCCTGTTGCAGCCACTGCGCTGATAAGTTGTTCCTGTTTCCCGGGCAGGCCCAGCAAGGCACGATCACGAAATTCGCCTTCTTCGATGCCGGCAGTTAGAATTACAACTTCTGCATTCAGGGCAGCAGCAACGGCTTCATCGATCTGTTTCTGCCAGTTGTCATTAACTCCATAGTTCCAAACGAGCCTGAATTTAGCCGTGCCTGAACTTTCAAAATATTCAATCCGAAGATCATACGATTCCCCTTTCACAAAGGAGTATCCGACGGTTTTAGTCCCGAACGAAACTTTTTTCCAGTTGTCGACTACAAGTATATTATTGATATACAACCGATACCCATCATTTCCTTCGATACCAATTGTAAATTTACCGCTTTCAGGAGCTGTAAGTTTACCAGTCCAGCGAACTGAGTAGCAATCAAACGCCAGTTTGGGATCGGGCGAAAAGAGCGTCCATCCAAACTGCATATTGTCATCAAGCCTCGTTACAACCGGATCCTCGGCAAGATTCATATTGTTATAATATTCGCCGATTAGCCCAGTGCTTTTTTTACCCTTGTATGTACATGATAAATATTGGGATGGCAATGTAACAAAAGGTTTATAATCTCTTTCTACTCCACGGGAATATGAAACTTTGCATTCTTTTGGAAGTTGGGCTTTAAGTCCGTCGAGAAGTGAAGTTTTTTTAATCCCGGGCCCGGAATATCCGCCCAACCTGCATTCGGTCGCATCGGGCCCGATAACGGCAATGGACCTGATCGAGTTATTTAGTGGAAGAGCCTGCTTATCGTTTTTCAGCAGTACAACCGATTCTCGTGCGGCTTGCCTTGCGAGTTCGCGAAAAGCCGGATTCCCGTTCCATTTTTCAGCTTCCACCGGATCGACATACGGGTCTTCGAAAAGTCCCAGTTCAAATTTAGCCCGGAGAACCCTGCGTACTGCTTCATTAAGCGCTTCTTCATTTACCAATCCTTTTTCGAAAGCTTCCCAGAATAAAGGGTAATGATCATACGAAGTCTGGAAAATAACATCAAGCCCGCTGTTAATAGCTTGTGCCGTTGCATCAGCATATCCCGAAGCTGTATTATGAAGCACATTTGCACCTCCTACTGCACAGGCGTCGGAAATCACAAAACCTGTGAATCCCCAGTCGTTTTTAAGGATCTGGTTCAGCAGCCTGTCGTTAGCCGTGCATGGTGAACCATCCAGGGAATTATACGAAGTCATAACAGAGCGCGAATGTCCGTTAGAAAAACAAGCGCGGAAAGGCTGAAAATCAAGCTCGTTAAGGTAGTGTTCACTGAACATGATAGGGTAACTGTCGCGGCCTCCGGCTCCAGTGTTGGCAACAAAATGTTTGGGGGTTGTGATAACGCCCTGTTTCTCGAATGCTGAAACATAAGCGACACCCATTTGCGAAGCCAGGAAGGGATCTTCGCCATATGTCTCCTCGGTGCGTCCCCAGCGGACATCGCTTGCAAGGTTCACCACGGGTGAAAGTGTCTGCCTGATCCCACGCGTTCTGCATTCAGTAGCAATAGCATCCGCCACCTTATTTAGCAGTTCGGGGTTCCAGGTCGCAGCCAGGGCAATGGATTGCGGATAAACCACGGCTCCGTCGCGGATAAGTCCATGCAAAGCTTCATCAAAAGGAATTATCGGGATACCAAGTCTTGTTTCCTTCAGGAAAAATTTCTGCATAGCATTAATCTTTTCTGCAGTTTCGCGAGGTGAGCCTGATGAACCATAGGAAAGCAATTGCCCTGAAGCATCGGTGCTCTTGCCTCTTGCATAGGTCTGAAATCCAAAGATTCCTTCTTTGTATTTTTCCTTCCCTTCATCCAGGTCGCCGGGAATCATAAAAACCTGCCAGAATTTTTCTTTGAGTGTCATGCGTTGTAGAAGATCTTCAACACGCTTGTCACCACTGAGTTTCGGGTTTTTATAAGGCAACACCTGCGAATCAGATGTAAACCAAAGCAGTAACAGCAGGAAAAACAAAGCAACTTCTTTTTTCATAGTAAGCTATGATAGTGTCGTAAGAAGGGATTAAGTATTCTATTTTAAACCTTTTCCCAATGCAGATGGAAAGAAACAAAGGTAAATATTCATTTCAGCAAACGGAAGGTTTTTCTAGCCAGCTTGTAATTTTTAAGCTGCAGGTTACGGCTGGTATTTTCAGGAATTAAATTAAATTGCAATCTGTTTTAATTTTATGGAAAATCTGTTATACATTATTATTTTTCTCGGAATTGCTTACATATTCCGGGTATTATTAATTCCGGCTGGGTTTCATATTTTGCCACATGACTCCTCTGAAACAGGTTTCAACAATGAAAAAGCATAATCGTTCAGGCAGTTATTGCTCACGAATTTTGTTGTATACAAATTACTTTCCAAAAAGGGGCCAAAAAGTTCGAAAAACGTGTCTGCCGTTTTATTCGCAGAAAACCATTCAGGCCCGGTGAAATATACCTGAAATTACCGACGAAATGCGGATCATAGTTTCAGCCACAGCAGTAGAAATCACGTATGGTTACCCGAATGTGTATTTTAATCATTTTGAAACGATAATCCTGTTTGCCGACGACTATTATTCAACAATCACAGGCCAGTATCACGAAGGAGAAGTGAATGCTGCGGGTGCTATTGTCCTTGCCTGGAGAAGTTTTCTTTCAGGTTTCAGCGATCTGGCCGATGGGCGCAACCTGGCGATTCATGAAATGGCCCATGCCTTGAGGCTGACCAATATTGTGGATAATGAAGAATATGATTTTATCGACCGATAAACCATGCGAAATTTCGTACAACCAGCTCTTGTTGAAATGCAGAAGATTGAAAAAGGTGAAAACACTTTCTTCCGTTCCTACGGAGCCACGAACATGCAGGAGTTCTTTTCGGTATCGGTCGAATGCTTTTTTGAGCTGCCTCTTCAATTCAGGGAATATAATCCTCAAATGTATGTTTTACTTACCCGAATACTGAAAATCGATTTGTTGAATTTCGGAAGGTTTGAGCTGTTTCAGGGTTTCAGTCCCGATAGCTATCGGGATCAGG
>CAISRK010000025.1 GCA_903887815.1 uncultured Bacteroidales bacterium
CTCAGCAACAACCTCAGCTTCAGCAACCACTTCGGGTTCGGCTTCAACTTCAGCCTCAGCAACAACCTCAACTTCAGCCTCAGCAACAACCTCAGCTTCAGCAACCACTTCGGGTTCGGCTTCAACTTCAGCCTCAGCAACAACCTCAGCTTCAGCAACCACTTCGGGTTCACCTTCAACTTCAGCAACAACTTCGGGTTCAGAAGCAACTTCAGGTTCAGCAGGGGCTTCCACCTCTGCGGGATCCGGTTCAACAATAACTTCAGCTTCAGTCACTTCTGCTGCTAATTCAGCAGTAGCTTCAAGGCTTTCGGGTGCTGGTGCCAATTCGTTTTCAACTGTGTTTACAGCGTTTTCCAGCTGTGAATTCTCCTCCTGGTTGAGCATTGGAGCTTCCTCAGGATTTTGATCAGGATGATTGGTCGATTTCATTTGCAGATGAGTTAGTAATTAAACTAATGATCAGGGTTAAATAAAACCCGCCATTTCGTTGAAACAGCGGTGGTAAGCGTTTTTCTCGTGAAAGAAATTGATTATCCAATACTCCTTTTTGTTAAAAGGAGTGCAAATTTAATAACATTTTGTTAAGTAGCCCCATTAATTAACAATTGATTCATTAAAACTTTGTTCAGCTACAATGTAACTGTGTTCCGGCAGGTTAAAAAGCAGAACGGTTAAAAATTATATACCCAATATTGATAAAAAACGATACCGGAGATCCGTCGTCGTAATAATTCAAACATGCACTCAAAGGGCCTATAGGTGTGTTGTAAACAAAGCTACCTGAAAGAATCAAATTCATGGAAGGGAAAAACTCACTTTGCACGGCCTGCTGCAGGCTGTTGCTTCTCAATTCGCGGAAGGGTGCCATAGCAAAGCCTTCCAGGCGGAAATCAAAATTCTTTGTAATGGTGAAGATATTCCGCAATCCAAATGCAGCAAATCCTGCCGGCCTGTATTCCGACTGGTATATGGTCGACATTTCGTAAACTGGCGCATAAACAGGCATATACAGGGTGGTTGATGTATAGTTCCTGAAACTTTCGAGGCTGTTGGCATACAGCTCGAACTGTATCCCCGGCCTGTAAAACTTACGCTGCCTGAAGTATCTTTCGTACAAAAACTTGAATATAAAATAATTATGATATTCCGTAAAGGCACCCTGGAGCACCGAGGTCGTTCCCGGGTTATGTTTTTCGGTTCCGCTCACAAACTCAGCACAGGTGTACAAATGGTAACCCTGGTTGGCAAACTGTTTCCGGTTCAGGGTATTGTATTCAAGTTCAACGTAAGGGCTGTAGAAGTTAAAAATAGTACGGTCAGGGACATCCTCCTGTGTTGCGGTATTGGTTTGGAAATAATCGGCCCGGTTACGGCCAAGGGTAATTCCTGTTTCGAGTCGTCCTTTATACGTAAGCGGGAAACCGGCATCGAAACGGAAATGCGAATTGTTCTCATATAGGAAAGAGGGCGAGTCGTCGATAAAAAAGAATGATTTGGTGCGGTAATAATTGTACTGGTTGAACGTATATTCACCCTCGAAATATTTGGGTTTGGTTCCGGGTATTTCAATACGTCCGCCAACCAGCGCTGAATTGTAAAACCTTCCGAAAGAGCCATTCAGCCTTGCCGAGGTAGCAAGTTTACGCCAAAGACTGTATTTTAACTGCACAAATATTTCGTTGCTTCCCCCCGACGAAAGGCTGCCCCCGAAATCGGCTTCGATACCCTTCTCATATTTGGCATCCACTTTAAACCGGTAGAAATGTGACGTAGTATCATACTGCAAGGTCGGGTAGGCCGATTTCAAACGGTCTTCACCGATCACCTTAAAATAGCCCGATTTTACCTGGCCGATATTCAGCCCCTGTGCATAATATGCATTGGATCGGCGGCTACTGATCTGCCCCAGTATAGCATTGGCAATATAAAGGGCCTGTCCCTGCTGAAGCCCGCTCACTTCAACACTGTTCACTTTAAGTTCCGGTTTCCGTTTGTTAAAATTCTCCCTGATGCTGTCGTGCATGGTTTGTGTCACATTCCTGACAACAAACTGCCGGATTACCGGAATTAACCTCTGAGTGGCAACATACCCGCTATCGATAAAAGCCTCGGTGTTTGAGAAATCTATAACATTCACATTCCAGAGTTTGGGCTCGATCAGCACACTGGCATCGCAATACAGATTAAATTTGGTTTCCCCCATAAGCATGCTGCTCAGCTGCGAAATAACGTCATCCTCATCGGGAGGGTCATAGTTCCCGGCGGCTTTGCTACCGATTATTATATCGGGGGCAAAGTCCTGCATTACCACGTCGGAAGGAAAATTATTATACATTCCTCCATCAAACAAAAGTTTGCCATCGATACGAATCGGCTTGAAATAGAATGGAAAAGTCATGGATGCCCTGATAGCAGAGCCCAGGTCGCCAGCTTTCAGTATATAGGGTTTATTATAGCGTACATCGGATGCCACACAGCGGTAAGGCACCATCAGGTTATTAAAATTATACCCCGCTACGGCCGAGGCTTCAGAGAAAAGTTCAAGGAAGGCAAAGTCCATCCTGACCGGTGAAACGATATTGGTAGGAAGCTGTGTTTGAAGAACCGAATCGTATTTGAACCTGAAAGTCAGCCACGAAGGGTCAGGCTGGCTCTTCCTGAAAAAGTAGGTGTATTGTTCGTCGAGCTTGCCCGACACCCATTTGGTAAACTCCTCCGAATTGATAATTTTCAGCATTTCATCGGGCGAATATCCCGAAGCATACAGCCCGCCTATAATGGCGCCCATCGAAGTGCCGGCGATATAATCGATTGGTATGCCGTTTTCCTCAAGGGCACGCAGAACACCAATATGAGAAACCCCTTTGGCGCCCCCACCACTCAGAACAACGGCTACCTTTTGCGGGAAAACAGAAGTGAGAATACCAAGAAGGAAGATTAAAACACAAATACGTTTCACGTTGGTAATAATATTATTCGTATTTCACAAATATACAAAAATCCGGCCTTCCGACCGGATTTTCGTATAAACAACTTCAAATAAAAAAGCTGCAGGTTTATACCTGTGCAAGTGCCTGTTCGAGGTCAGCCATTAGGTCTTCCACGTTTTCGATACCTACCGAATAGCGGACAAGCCCATCCGTAATACCTGCCTGCAGTTTCCCTTCGGCGCTTACTTTTGAGTGTGTCATCGATGCCGGGTGCTGTATAAGGGTTTCGACTCCGCCCAGCGAAACGGCAAGTATCGCCATTTTAACGCTGTTCATAAGTATCCTGCCTGCTTCAATCCCACCGTTGAGCCCGAAGCTGATCATGCTGCCAAATCCATCCATCTGCGTTTTGGCAAGTTCGTGCTGCGGATGCGAAACAAGGCCCGGGTACTTAACCCATTCCACTTTCGGGTGGTTTTCGAGGTAGGTAGCCAGTTTCATAGCCGATTCCTGTGCCCTGTCGATACGCAGGCTCAGCGTTTTAACCCCGCGGATTACAAGGTAAGCCTGGTGCGGATCCATATTGAAACCCAGGGTAACCATAACCGAACGAAGTTTCTTGTACATAGCTTCTTCTTTAGCTACAACAACGCCCCCTACTATATCGGCATGACCGTTGATAAACTTGGTGAGGGAATGCAGAACGATGTCGGCACCCAGTTCCAGCGGACGCTGTAGATAAGGGCTGCAGAATGTATTGTCGACGCAAACCGGGATACCATGCTCATGAGCCAGCTGGCTGCATGCCCGCAGGTCGCTGATTTCCATTGTTGGATTCGACGGAGTTTCGATAAACATAAGTTTGGTTTCGGGACGTATAGCCTGGCGGACTTCTTCAATATTTGCGGTGTTCACAAACGTAGCTTCAACCCCGAATTTTTTATAATAGGTTTCGAGCACAACGCGCGAAGGACCGTATACGGCTGCCGAACTTACAACATGATCGCCCTGCGACAACATAGCACCGTAAACTGTGTTTACAGCTCCCATGCCCGAGCTGGTGGCTATGCCTCCAAACCCGTTTTCGAGTTCGGCCAGCAGGGTTTCGAGGGCATGAATCGTAGGATTCGCAATACGGGTGTAGATATACCCGTCGCTTTCGCCTGCAAAACATGCGGCACCGTGCTCGGCACTGTTGAATTTAAATGTTGAAGTCTGGTAAATCGGCACCGTTGCACTTCCTAATGCATCATGAAATTCACCTCCATGGATAAGCTTGGAATTAAAACCAATGTTTTTGTTTTTCATTAGAAATCAGTTATTTATAGGGTTATGTTAGATTTTCATTTTGTATGACCATGTTTTTTTCAGCTAGTAACAGGATGTTTTCCCATATTTCCTGAAACCCGCTGGATGCGATCGGCTGATTGTCTGCTAAATCATAATCTACAGCAAATTCCGGCTCTTTTCGAAACGGGATAATTCCATGCAAAGGTATAGATTCAAAGGCGCAATAAGCTTTTATTTCATTGAGCACATCAGCATCTGCAATCGCTTTATTAACAACAATTCCTAAAGGTAGTGCAAACTTTCCGGCCAGGGCCTGCATAGTCTCCAGTTCTTTCCTCCAGGTATTCCCGGGTACGATCAGTATCACAGCCAGGTCCATGGCTGCAAGCCCTGCCGAAACCTGTAAATCATCTCCCGGCCCGAAATCACAAATGCAGGTCGATTCCGCATCTAACCTTTCGGTGAGGGCTTTAACAAGCTGAAACCCGGACCTGGAATTTTTATCCGGTTCAGCGGCCAGGAAGCAATTTGCCCCCAGGCGGCCCGAGTAAACCCGGCCGGCAGGTTTATCCCTTAGTTGTATGCCATTCCGGCTGCATGCTTTCAGGCAGTTGCCGCAAACGCTGCATCGCGAAACGATATGCGTAACCGAAGGAACAAAGCGGTTGAATTGTATAGCGTTTTCCTTACAGGAGGCAGAACAGGCGCCGCAATAGTTACACTTCGAACCATCAAATACAGGCAAGGACGACCGGATTTCTTCGGCCGTGAGATTGATTTTTCCGGCCCAATGAAGCAGATCCGGTTTGTCGATATCGAAACAGGCAAGGGTAAGCGGAGCGATACCGGCCGAAACTGCAGCCCGGAACAATTCCCATGCTGCCAGGGTACGGCCTGCTGAAGCTGAATTGGATAATATGGCGATTCTTGTTCCCGTACCTATTTTGATTTTAGCTGTGAGCCTATTTTGTCTTTTTCAGTAACGATCCTATTCCATCCGAAAGCGATTTTGAACGGTAACTTTTAAAAACGCCTTCTTTGGCTGTTTTCACATCTTCGATGGTATAAAAGGCTGCAGGATGATAATCGTGAAGCGTTTCGAGGAAAGCAGGAATTTCTTTCCGCCGTATAATCGAAAAAAGAACCTTTACATTCCCTTTTGCACCCTCGGCATTAAGAATGGTGAGACCGAAATTCTGCGATTTTAATGCAGCTATGAGTTCAGGTGATTCGCTCGAAAGGATAACCCGTACAATGGATGTCCCGATCGAAAGCCTCTCCTCGAGCGTCATGCCTATAAAGTTTCCCATGGCAAAGCCCGCACCGTATGAAACATAGCATAACCAGTTATCGAGATGCTGCATAATCTGCCCCACGGCAAGCAGCCATATAATAACTTCGAAAAAGCCCAGAAACGGGGCAATATGCTTCATGCCTTTCGAAAGGAAAATCAGCCTGAGTGTTCCGATACTCTGATCCATAATACGGGCAAGAAAGATCAGTGCCGGCAACAATATCCAGGTAAAAAACCAACTGTCGGAAAGTAAGAAATCCATTAATCTAATTTATATAATAAGGCGCAAAATTAGTATTTTTAAGTAAGCACAGGTAGTAGAACCATAATAAATTCACCGAATAAAATTTGCAACTGCAAGCTATTTTTCAGCTCCAGCGAACAACCTAATACCTACCTTTGTTCCACTTACCATATAACCTAATAATTTCAAAAAATGATCCAAAGAATTAAAGTATTCCTACTGCTGGCAGTCCTTATATCTAGTACCGGTTTTTTGTCGGCCCAGGACGAAGCGCGCCTGCTCCGCTTTCCTGCCATACATGGTAACCAGGTGGTGTTTTCGTATGCCGGCGATTTATACACAGTTGCCACCGCAGGCGGAATGGCCCGCAAAATTACCAGCGACGCAGGTTATGAAATGTTCTCGCATTTCTCGCCCGACGGGAAAACAATCGCTTTTACGGCACAGTACGACGGCAATACCGAAGTTTATACCATACCTTCACAAGGTGGCGTTCCCAAAAGGCTCACCATTACTCCTACGCTGGGCCGCGACGATGTGAGCGACCGCATGGGACCCAACAATATTGTAATGGGCTTTACTCCCGATGGGAATAGCATTATTTACCGCTCACGCAAACAAACCTTTAATGATTTTATAGGGCAGCTGTTTACCGTTCCGCTTGCAGGCGGAATGTCCCAGGAACTGCCGCTTCCAACGGGGGGATTCTGCTCCTATTCAGCTGATGGAAAACAACTCGCCTACAACCGGGTTTTCCGCGAATTCCGCACGTGGAAATATTACAAAGGCGGTATGGCCGACGATATATGGATACACGATTTCGCAACTAAAACAACGCGCAATATCACCAATACCAAAACACAGGAAATCTTCCCCATGTGGTTCGGTGATGAGATTTATTTCTGCTCCGACCGCGACCGCACCATGAACCTTTTCTGCTACAACCTTAAAACTAACCAAACCCGCAAGGTTACCAACTTTACCGAATACGATATAAAGTTCCCTTCAGCCGGCGACAACCGTATTATTTTCGAAAACGGCGGATACCTTTATATATTTGATCTTGCAACGCAGGCTATTACCAAACTAACCATCCAGATTGCTGACGACTTCAATACCTCGCGCGACCAGTTTAAGGATGTAACCCGTTTCCTGGGTGCGGTGAACCCCTCACCCGATGGCAATCGTGTGGTTGTTACCGGCCGCGGTGATATTTTCAGTGTTCCCGTAAAAGAAGGCATTACCCGCAACCTTACTTCGAGCAGCAATGCGCACGACCGTAACGGCACCTGGTCGCCTGATGGCAAATGGATTGCCTACCTCAGCGATGCCAGTGGCGAATACGAAATTTATATTACAAAACAGGATGGCAGCGAAAAACCCATACAACTTACCTCGGGAGCCGATACTTACAAATTTTCAATCGAATGGTCGCCCGACAGCAAAAAAATCCTTTGGAACGACAAAATGCTCCGCCTGCAGTATGTTGATATCGACACAAAAAAAGTGACCCTTGTCGAGAAATCGAAAGTATGGGAATTTACCGATTTCGACTGGTCGCCCGACAGCCGCTGGATTACATACAGCAGGCCGCTCGAAAACGGGATGTCGCAAATAATGCTCTACAACATAACGGATGCAACTAGCCACGAAATTACCGACCAATGGTTTTCGTCGGATCAGCCCGTCTTCTCAAGCAACGGCAAATACCTGGTTTTTACCTCCGACCGCACATTCGATCCGATGTACAGCCAGGTTGAATGGAATTATGCCTACGAAAACATGACCAAGATTTACCTGGTTACCCTTTCGAAGGACACTCCTTCGCCTTTTGCCCCTACAAATGATGAAGTAAAGATTGAGGAGCCGAAAAATGACAAGGAAGCAAGCCCGGCAAAGGAGGAGAAAAACAAAAAAGAGGATAAGAATAAGAAAGCTGAGAAAGCGGCTGAACCGGATGTAAAGCCCGTGAAAGTCGACCTTGAAGGCATTCAGCAACGTATCATCGAAATTCCGGTAAATGCAGGCAACTATCAGAACCTGTGGGCAGTTGATGACAAAATATATTATAACACTGCCGGTGACAAAGGACAGTTTGCCAAGGTTTACGATCTCAAGCAAAAGAAAGAAACCGAACTCGGATCGGATCTTTCGTTCGATGTTACGGCCGATTGCAAGAAAATGCTTGTGAGGCAGCGAAACAAGTATGCCATGATCGATCTTCCGTCGTCGAAAATAAGCTTTGAGAAAACCATCGACCTTTCGGATCTTAAAGTATGGGTAAACAACAGGCAGGAATGGAAACAAATTTACGACGAAGCCTGGAGGCAGATGCGCGATTTCTTTTATATGCCCAATATGCACGGACTCGACTGGAAAGCCATGCACGATAAATATGCTATCATGCTGCCCTATGTGAACAACCGTAACGACCTTACTTACCTTATAGGAGAAATGATAGGTGAGTTAAGCATCGGCCATGCCTATATCAACGGGGGTGAGCGCAAACCGGTTGATAGGATCAACCTGGGTTTACTGGGTGCACGGATAAGCAAAGATGCTTCAGGCTATTTCCGTATCGACAGCTTGCTGCAGTCGGCCAACTGGGACGAAGATCTGCGTTCGCCGCTTACCGAAGTAGGCGTTGGTGCATCGAAAGGTGACTTTATTACATCCGTAAACGGGAAATCCACAAAAGATATGCCCGATATTTATGCTGCTTTAATTAACAAAGCTGGCAAAAATGTGGAACTTACACTCAACGCAACTGCAGCCGAAGGCGGCCGTAGAGTGCTGGTGGTCCCCTTAAGCGACGAATCGAAACTATATTATTACAACTGGGTTCAGAACAATATCCGCAAAGTGGATAAGGCTACCGGCGGCCAGGTTGGATATATTCACATACCCGATATGGGAGCCGAAGGGCTTAATGAATTTGTAAAGTATTTCTATCCCCAGCTTAACAAAAAGGCGCTGATAATCGACGACCGCGGCAACGGGGGCGGAAATGTATCACCTATGATTATTGAACGCCTAAGCCGCGAAATTACCAGGAGCAACATGGTTCGCAATGTCGACCTCATCGGCCATACTCCTACCAAAATGATGCTCGGCCCGAAAGTGCTGCTTATCGATAATTATTCCGCTTCTGATGGCGACCTCTTCCCTTATGGGTTTAAGAAACACCAGCTGGGGAAAGTTATTGGCAAACGCAGCTGGGGTGGCGTTGTGGGGATACGAGGCTCACTGCCGTTTGTTGACGGCGCCGACCTCCGGAAACCTGAATTCGCGAGTTATTCGGCTGACGAAAGCAAATGGATTATCGAAGGCGTGGGTGTGGAGCCGGATATTGAAGTAGATAATGACCCTTCTCGCGAATACGAAGGAATCGACGACCAGCTCAATAAGGCTATAGAAGTGGTTCTCGATGAACTTAAAAATTACAAAGAACAACCTCCAATTCCACCGGCACCGGATAAGAGTAAATAGTGCAATGTATTAACAACCATTAAATCAGTCCGGTCAGTTCCCGAATCCGTTTGTGAACTGGCCGTACCGGCTTAATCTAACAAAACCGAATGATCAGCAAGTTCCTGGCGACATCCCTGAACACCATGCTCCGGAAATTAATTTTCCTGGCAGCTATACTTGTATTTGTGGCAAAGGTTTCGGCCCAGCAGCCTGTTGAAAATAACAGGAATGCTGGTTCATCCGCTCTATGGGCAGGCGTTACTGCCGGCCCCAGCCTGCTTATGGAGAAAGCTCCCGACAGCCTGCAGGCCGAGTTCCGCGATTACCTGAACAACCTGCGCTCGGGTTGGCATTATGGGTTGCAGGCAGAGTATTTTTTTAACCCGTATTTTGGAGCGGGCATTAAATATATACGATTTACAACAAGCCAGGATGTTGACAGTATTGTAACCGAACTGTTTTCGAAAAAGTACTTTATTTCGATATCGAACAATATGCACATCCATACGCTAATACCAATGGCATACGCCAGGCTGCCTTTGCTTAACAACAAACTGTCCGTTGTCGGGGGAGCGGGTCCTGCCCTGCTGCTTTACAGGAATATTTACAAATCGATTGATGATTCAGCCAGTTTCAAAGGAGCATCGCCGGGAATATCCGCATCATTGCGGGTAACATACCAGGTGATTCCGAACCTGAGTGTAGGGCTACAGGGGAATTACCTGCATGCATTCCTCAAAGGCTACACCAAGGATAACGGAACAACAAAGGAAAAAGAATCTTTTGCAAAGGAAGATTACCATAATCTTTCGCGCCTCGATTTCTCGGCAGGAATTTTTTACACTATTCAATTCCAAAAGAAACGTTAGTAAATGAAGAAAATCCTTGTTTTGATTCTGTTTACTGCGACATTTTCATTTGGGGCAAAATCCCAGGTATTGCAAGCGGTTGATTCAGTTCAGTTTATGAACCGGCTTCAGTTTGCTGCAAAGCTTGTTGATTATGAGTATATCATGCAGGTTTCGCTCGATAAGCTGAAACAGGAACAGGATATTCCGGCTTCGGATTGGTTTTGTTACCTGGACGGGAATACCTGGCACACCGTAACCGGGAGCTGCACGAATCGTGAATTCTCTGTCAGCAGGCATGTAACTGTCGATTCAATAAATAATATAGCTGACTATAAGGGCAATTCCGATGTTGCAGGTATCTCCGCCATGGGGTGTGCAATGGCAAAAGCGGATACATATTTTCAACTGATACGTGATACAACATCTATATACTTTAGTTCATTTGCCTGGCATAACCCGGACAGGACAGTCAGTATCTGGTTTTTACCGGCATTCCAGCCCAGCGGCCAGGCTATTTATGGCTGTGAATGGGAGTACGTTTTCGATAAAACCGGGACGACTCTCCTGAGGACAAATTCATTCACCGGAAAAACAACCGGGGTTTGGATAGGCCAGCCACGCGAAATCTGGCTCAATTACCGCGGAGCAGACGCACCCACTGTAGGAAGTCTGTTTTTTACTCTGTCGTTTCGCGATTATTTTACCCGCCTGCGTATCGACACACGCACCAGCACAAGTACAACCCTGAAAGGCACCGATGGCCTTTATACCTGGAGCCATAAAATGAAATAGCCTACTTAATGAAATATTTTAGTTTCGAGGAATCAAAATCTTCATTTATACATATATTTGCATTAACCAATCCTTAAATCCATGCAATCCTGGTGGGATGCCCTTACCGCAATCGAGAAATTTTTCTGGTTTATCGCCATTCCTTGTTCTATTGTATTTGCAATCCAGATGGTACTCACATTCGTTGGCCTGGGAGGTGGCGCAACCGACCCCGGAGCGGATCTGCCCGGCATGCATACGGATGTACTCGCTAACGGGCATGATGTTTCGCACAGCAACGAGGATGCCGGACCGGCTTTCAGTTTTTTTACCGTCCGTAATTTTATTGCATTTTTTACCGTTTTCAGCTGGTCGGGGCTGGCATTCACACATTCAGGTTACAGACTTACACTAACTATACTCTTTTCGGTGCTTATCGGCCTTTTTGCCATGCTGATGATATCATCCCTGTTTTATTTTGCAATGAAAATGACTTCCAGCGGCAATATATCAGTTCAGAATGCAATAGGTGCCACCGGCAAGGTTTACATTCCTATTAAAGCAAACAAAAGCGGTATCGGTAAGGTACAGGTCACTTTCCAGGGATCCGTCAGGGAAATGCAGGCTATTACCACCGGAACTGCCGACCTGACCACCAATACCATCATCAGGGTAACAGCCATTGTTGATGAAAATATACTTGTTGTAGAAAAAATCTGAGTTTCGGATTAAGTAATCATATTGTAAATTTCAAAACCATGGACATACTGATCATCGTTGTCGTATTAGTCGTAATCGTCTTTACAACCTTTATTTCCCTTTTCCGCAGGTACAAACGTTGTCCGTCGGACAAAATCCTTGTTGTGTACGGACGCACCGGAGTTAACAAGGAGGGAACAAACCGTTCGGCTAAATGCATTCATGGCGGTGCAGCCTTTATATGGCCGGTTATTCAGAGCTATGCCTACCTCGACCTTACACCTATCAGTATCGAAGTTAACCTTACAAATGCACTCAGCCGCCAGAATATCCGGGTTGATGTACCTTCGAGGTTTACCGTTGGAATTTCGACCGATCCTTCCATCATGAACAATGCCGCCGAACGTATGCTCGGCCTTCCGTTGCCGGCCATACAGGAACTGGCCAAGGATATTATTTTCGGACAGCTCAGGCTTGTGGTTGCAACCATGGATATTGAGGAAATCAACACCGATCGCGACAAATTCCTTGCCAATGTTTCGCAGAATGTGGAAGCCGAATTGCAGAAGATCGGTTTGCGCCTGATTAACGTGAATGTAACCGATATCCGTGACGAATCGGGTTATATAGAGGCATTGGGTAAAGAGGCAGCAGCAAAAGCCATTAATGATGCCAAGAAAACGGTTGCTGAGAAAAACCGCGACGGAGCCGTTGGTGAAGCCAATGCAATGCAGGATCAGCGCATCAGGGTTGCAAGTGCCAACGCAACAGCTGTTGAAGGCGAGAACACAGCTAAGATAACAATTGCAAACAGCGATTCAGCGCGCCGTGAAAAAATGGCGGAAGCTGAACGGAAAGCTGCTGCAGCCGAAAAAGTGCAGGCTGCAAAAGCACTCCAGGAATCTTATGCAGCTGAACAAACAGCCGAAATGGCCAGGTCGGAGCGCGAACGTGCTACCCGAACAGCCGATATTGTTATTCCGTCGCAGATACAGAAACAAAAAATAGAAATCGAAGCCGAAGCCCTTGCTGAACAAACAAGGCGCGTTGCCAAAGGGGATGCCGATGCTATACTTCTCAAGAAGCAGGCCGAAGGACAGGGGATTTACGAAGTGCTAAGCAAACAGGCTGCCGGTTTCGATAAACTTGTTGAAGCCGCCAATAATAATTCACGCGACGCTGTACTTATGTTAATTGCCGACCGCTTGCCGGAAATCGTCAAAACGCAGGTACAGGCTATAAGTAATTTGAAAATTGATAAAATTACCGTTTGGGACAATCTCTCTTCGGGTGCTGATGGCAAAACCCCGGCAACTGCAAACTTCCTTGCCGGAATGCTCAAATCAATACCCCCTCTTGATGATATTTTCAAGTCGGCAGGTATCGAACTGCCTTCGTATTTAAAAGGTGAAGAAAAAGCAGCTGCCAAACCACCAGATGGAAACAAGGAGTGATCAAGAAAAGGACAATGAAATTTGTACATGTCTCAACTTAGGTGCTTCCCTTATTACTCAACACTTAAAGAATGAGATAGTAACCAACAAATTGGCAATTCCACACTGCTTTTATGCATTCTATAAAATTGATAATGAGGCGTTTATTTTTTTTTCAAAAAAGAATTTTCGAGTAATTTGGTACTTTATTGAAATGTAACTAACTTTGCGTTAAGGTTCAAAACAGAAGTATGATTGGCAGTCAGCCTGAATGAGTTACATCCTATT
The DNA here is from genome assembly GCA_903887815.1 of uncultured Bacteroidales bacterium. Taxonomy (GTDB): domain Bacteria; phylum Bacteroidota; class Bacteroidia; order Bacteroidales; family UBA4417; genus UBA4417. Next base: position 13,275 of record CAISRK010000025.1, read on the forward strand.
TGTTTAACAAATTACTCATTATTACTCTCTTGAACAGATTGAACAATTATAAAGGAATGATGTTGATTTAAAAGATTGTATATCATAACCCTATTTGTGTAATTATTTTTATAAATCATTAAATGGAAGACAAAATCAAAAAAATCGGATTGTTCATCGACGGGA
>CAISRK010000026.1 GCA_903887815.1 uncultured Bacteroidales bacterium
CCACTTTATGCGATATATCGTGAGCCCTTTCAATACTCCACGACTTATCAACATGTATGGTTACATTTATGAAAGTATCAGCCCCCGCAACTCTCACTTTCAGATCGCGGAAATTCATGACTTCGGGAATTGATGCTATAATTGAGGAAATTTCAGTAATGAGATGTCGCGGACTGCTATCTAGAAGAACATTTACAGCCCGTTTGCCAAGCCTGTAAGAAATAGCAAGGACAATGACTGCAACACCTAATGCAGCCACCGAATCGGCAGCATATACGCCAAAATTGGCACAAACCAATCCAATCAGGACAACGGCTGAACTCCATATATCCGTCGAAAAATGCAGCGCATCCGCTTCAAGGGCCTGGCTGTTGTATTTACGGGCAACTTTATACAAGGCACGCGACCGGCTGATATCAACAACTATCGAAGTCACAACAACAATGTAACTCCAAACGGTAACCTCAATATGGGTTTCCCCTGTTGAAAGCCTGTTAACGGCTTCGTATACGATCCATACACAGGTAATAATTAAAAGCACAGTTTCGATAAGTGCCGATAAATTTTCGATTTTTCCATGCCCGAAATGATGCTTCTTGTCAGCCGGCCTGTCGGAAACGCGCACCGAAAAATAGGTAATTACCGCTGCCACAAGGTCAAGTGCTGAATGCAGGGCTTCGGACAGAATTCCAAGACTACCTGTTAAAATTCCTATTATCAGTTTGAATCCTGTTAAAAAAATGGCAGCAATTACCGATACTCCGGCAACTCTTTTTTTCTCTTTTTCCATTTTAAGTAATGATAATTATTTTACCTTAATATTCTGCATTTACTAAATACAATGAGATGGAGGAGACCGGAAAAATCAAACCCGGCTGCCTCAAACTCAAAATATTGGAGAAAAATTTAACAGGAAATTTTTGGGGGCTGCCAGATGGAAGAAAGGTAATTGCTGCAAACCGTTTGATCGGTTAAAATTACCAGTAGGCTTTTGGAAAATTGCTGTTCTGAAACAGAAAGAGTGGTTTTTTGAAAAAAATAATCGGTCAGCGAAATATGGTGATGGTGAGTAACATCCTGGCTATCGGATTGTGTTGGTGTTTCGATGGAAGGTGTTATAGCAAATGAAGAGAATCTGCCATCAGAACTCAGGAGAACCGAAATGACAACAGTTAAAACAGTAATTATCAGGTTTAGCTTCTTCATATTAACTGCAAATGTATAAAAATGTCGTGATAGTTTTCGGGTTACTATTCCGTTAGTGTGCGATAAATAATAGTTTGGCCATCAATAGGCTTAGCCCCTTTTTTCGATTACTTAAAATCATATTAGTTGTTTAAGGTTCATTAAGAGGTTGAAATAAATAAAAACCGGATGAAGTAACCTGACTCAATACATTAAAAATAAATCCGGGTTCAACTTTTAAGGCAAAAATCATCTCTTGATATATTGAACTCGGAGGGCACTGAATACTATTAATAACAGCAAATACGTTATTAATTACCTGAATGCAGCATAGTGCCAACAGCATTTTTATTGCGGGTTAATATGCGGTTAAACAAACACATAGCAATCCGGACTGAATTCAGAAATCTCAGGGAAATCCCAAAAG
>CAISRK010000027.1 GCA_903887815.1 uncultured Bacteroidales bacterium
ATGTGGGCCCACCTGGACTTGAACCAGGGACCTACTGATTATGAGTCAGTTGCTCTAACCATCTGAGCTATAGGCCCTTTACACTATATTTGAATGTAAAGTTGCAATTAAGGCTGCAAATTTACAGTTTTGCAGTCAAATTCCAGCCTGTTTTAAATATTTTTTTTATGCCCGTTTATAACGCCTCAAAAATCAAACATATAATCTTCGATCTTGGAGGTGTATTGCTGAATATCAACCCTTTACTATCGCTCGATGCACTTAGCACAAGCAGCGGTCTTGATAAGAAAACCCTTACAAACCGGTTTACAGAGTCCGCAATCTTCGAAAAATTCGACACCGGTCAGTACAATCCCGAACAATTCAGGCTCGAATTATGCCGGATTATCAACAAAAATGTTCCTGATGCCGAAATTGACCGGATGTGGAATGCCTTGCTGCTCGATTTCCCTCCTCAAAGGGTAAAAATGCTGCTGGAGCTTAAAAAGAACTACAGGGTTTACCTCCTTTCTAACACGAACAGCATTCATTTCCTTCATTATACAAAGGCATTCAGCGAACGCTATAAGTACACTTTGCCGGATCTTTTCGATCGGCTGTTTCTTTCGTATGAACTGGGAATGCATAAACCCGACATGGAAATTTACAGCAAAGTATTAGACCTCGCCGGTCTCGATGCAGCTGAATGCTTATTTATTGACGATTCCCTCCCGAACATCGAAGCAGCCCGGAAACTCGGCATTACAGGCATACATATCAGCGGGGAACAGGATGTTACTCACTATTTTCGCAATGGAGTACCGGCAGAATAGCTGGCTCCTTAGTCTTACCTTTTTGTCTTTGGCCTGGAATCAATTCAGGTTGTCGTCATCTTTCAGCATACGGTACACGGTGGTTTTCCCGATATTGAGTTTATCGGCTACAACCCTTACTTTATTGTCGTACTTATCCAGGTAGTGTTTTATAATCAGCTTGATATAATTGTCGAGCGTAGCCTCTTCGGGCATAAAATCGAGTGATACAGCCGAATCCGGTAACCTGACATCCTCAGCATGTATGGTTCGGGTGTTGGTCATTACTGCAGCCAGTTCAACAACTGCTTTCAGTTCGCGCACATTTCCGGGGAAAGGGTATTTGCGGAATTTCTTCAGGGCTTCGGCCGATAAGGTAAGTTTGGGCATGCCGTTTTTTACGCAGAATTCGTCGACAAAATGCCTGGCAAGAATAAACAGGTCGTTATCGCGATTCCGCAACGGAGGTATTTCGATAGGCAAACCCAACAACCTGTAATACAGGTCTTCCCGGAAATTGCCTTTATGCACTTCGTCAAGCAGATTCTTATGGGTGGCAACAATAACCCGTACATCGAGTTTACGCGCAATATTTGAACCAACCCGCACAACTTCTTCTTCCTGCAGGACCCGAAGCAGTTTGGCCTGCATATTCATGTCCATATCCCCGATTTCATCGAGGAAAATAGTGCCCTGGTCGGCTTCCTCAAAACGGCCGATCCGCTGGTTGTTGGCACCGGTAAACGATCCTTTTTCGTGGCCGAACATTTCACTTTCAATAAGATCATGTGGGATAGCAGTTACATTGATGGCAATGAAAGGTTTGTTTTTCCGTTTCGAATTATAGTGTATAGCCTTAGCTACCAATTCTTTACCCGTGCCGGTTTCGCCCGAGATGGAAACTGTAATATTAGTCCGTATTGCTTTTTCGATCAACCTGAAAATTTCGTTTATTGCCGGGCTGTTCCCTTTTATAAGGTTAGTAAATTCGTACTTTTTCCCGATCTGGTCCTCGAGGTTCGAGATACGCTGTTTCAGGTTGAAATTGGCATTTATATTCCACATTGCCGACCATATTCTCTCGCGGGTATCTGAATCTTTTAGCACATAATCGCAAACGCCTTTTTTGAGCAGTTCAACAGCAGTAGCAATATCCTGCTGGCCCGAGACAATAACAACCGGCAATTCGGGATCAAAGTCGCGTATGCGTTTGAGCACCTCGAAACCGCTCATATCCGGCAGGTAGAAATCGAGCGAAATAGCCGAAGGTCTTTTATACAGATTGGCTATTACTTCCTTCCCAGATTTATACACGGTGACCTCATAGTCGGGGTTCTGAGCCAGGTGATGTGCCAGGATTTTGGCATACATAATATCGTCATCAACGACAAATATTTTAAATTTCTCCATACCTAAAAACTTTGTGTGCCTTTTTTCTTATCTAAAGCAAACAAATATAATCAAAAAAGCTTCGTTTTCCCAAAACGGGACATAATTTTCTTATGGAGAACCAGAAAAGAACTTGTCCCAAAATGGCAAAACCTTATTTGCTACTGCTTCCGGGGGAGGAAATTATACCTGGTTACGAAGTATATTTTCTATTTCCTCGTATGTATTCCTGGTCAGGATTTCCATTCTCACTTTTTTAAACCCGGGCATTCCCCTGAAATAGCCTGCATAATGTTTCCGCATTTCAACAATGCCTTTGTAATCGCCTTTTTTTTGAATGGCAAGTTTAAGATGGGCCAGGCAAACTGAAATTCGTTCGTCGAGCCCGGGAACAAGCTGGATTCCCCCTTTGCGTATAAATGATTTTATATCGTTAAATATCCATGGATTGCCTATAGCCGCCCTGCCTATCATAATGCCATCCACCCCGTAGCGATTGAACATTTCAAGGGCTTTCGGGCCGCTGTCGATATCGCCGTTGCCGATAACCGGTATTTTCATCCTGGGGTTATTTTTCACTTCACCTATCAGGGTCCAGTCGGCAACCCCTGAATACATCTGGGAGCGTGTGCGCCCATGTATTGTAATGACCTGTATCCCTGCGTCCTGCAGCCTTTCGGCAACATCAACAATTACTTTGCTGTCCTCATCCCATCCTATGCGTGTTTTTACAGTCACCGGAAGGTTCACTGTTTTTACAACTTCAGCTGTAATAGCCACCATAAGCGGGATATCCTTCAGTAAAGCTGCACCGGCGCCTTTCATTGCAACTTTGCGTACCGGGCATCCAAAGTTGATATCAATAAGATCGGGCTTGTTTTCGGCCGCCAGAATAGCTGCATTCTTCATGGCCTCCACGTTGTTGCCGAAGATCTGTATGCCGATTGGTCTCTCGGTTTCATCAAAAATCATCTTGTTACTGCTTTTCACGGCGGATCGCACAAGGGCTTCGGACGATACAAATTCGGTATACACCAGGTCGGCTCCGTGCATACGGCAGATGTTGCGGAACGACGAATCGGTAATATCCTCCAGGGGCGCCAGTAAAACAGGGAATTCCCCAAGGTCAGTTTTTCCGATCTTCATAAGTGCAGTTTGATCCTGCAAAAGTAGCAACAATACTGAACCGTCACCGTAAATGCTTATTCCTTACTTTTGCATAAAACAGCAAATCATGTTCCGAGGTTTATACAGCAATCTTAATCCCATCAGCAAATTGTTCCTGCTGATTACACTGGTATTGAGTTTTATGCTGTTTTCGGCCCTTTTCGGCATTCTTATCCTGGTTCCGTTTTACGGTTCAGGGATAACAGGCATACTTTCGTCGCCTGACTTTTCGGACAGCTCGGTTATTACAGCGCTTAAAGTCATCCAGATTTTTAATATGGCCGCCGGACTCCTCTTGCCTGCACTTTTTTACCTCTGGCTCAGTACGCCAAAAGAGGAAAAATATACTGCTTTTTCGTTAAAGGTATCGCCAGCGCTGGTGTTATCGGCTATTGTGCTGGTTATCGTTGCTCAGCCTTTCATCGGATGGACCAGCGAGCTGAACAGCTATCTTTCGCTGCCCGGCTGGCTTGCGCCGGTTGAGGAATGGATGAAGGGAAAGGAGAAAATCGGGGCTGATATTACGGAGGCTTTTCTGGCAACCACCACGGCAGGCGGCTTAACGGTTAACCTGCTGATGATTGTTGTTCTGCCAGCCTTTGCCGAAGAGGTCCTTTTCAGGGGCGTACTGGCAAAAATCATCAGGGATTGGACAAAGAGCATACACTTTGCCGTTTTGATTTCGGCCTTTATTTTTGCAGCCATACATTTGCAGTTTTATGGTTTCCTGCCCCGATTCTTATTGGGCGTGGCGTTTGGATACCTGTTTTTCTGGAGTGGCAGCCTCTGGCTTCCGATAGCTGCTCATTTTACCAATAATTTCCTTTCGGTGATGGTGGAATTTTTATTCCGGAAAGGCATTATTCATACCAATTCCGATAACTTCGGAATGAACAACCCCCTGCTGCTCACTGTGTTTTCACTTGCTGCCGTTACAGCTATCCTTTACAGCATGTACCGGCAAACCCGGCAAACCTGAACCCTGCCGGGCAGTGCTCCCACTCCCTCCATACCCGCTATTTCCGATTTCCTAAACCAGAACTGCAAATCGATTCCGGGGCCCGATTACCCGGCATCCATTATTCCTGAGGGTTCTGTTTAAGAACATTGCAGAATTTGTACTTTCAGGTCTGCTGTGCTCAGTGCCTGATGCCTGGCACTCTATATACGGTATATGTATGCCTGTATCCCGGTTCCTGTTGATTTAAATATAAGGTGCTCCGGGCACTTAGCATAATCGGTTCCTGCATTTTCCTTAAACAGAACCTTTCTGAGTACCTTTGCATCGGGTTTGGTGCAATATTTGCATGAAACATGCGTAATAAAACTTAAGACAAACCACCGTGAAATCACTGGATGAAATTGTTTTCGAACACCGCAACAAAGAGTACGGGGGCTATCACCTTCGATCCTCCTACAAGCGGCATGTTACGATAAGCTATTCCATTGTCCTGGGTTTATTCGTCCTTATTTCAGCAGTACTGTTGCTCAGCAAGATTTTTCCTTCATTCAGCCGCGATAAAAAATTTAAATTTTCGAACCAGAAAACGGTGCAGTACGATCACGATTTATTGCCTGTGCTCAGCGATTTATCCTTTATTCCTGCTGTGCGCCCATCGTTCGAGGATATGCCGGCAAAGGCAGAGAACCTTGCAAACCATGCCAAACGAACCAGCGCCCCCGATAAAACGCCTATACATGAGCTAAAGCCCGTCGTGCCGGCTCCCGACTCGACTCTTGCCAAACTTGCGGAAGACCTTCTCAGGCGACACAACACCAATGTACTCAACGCCCGGTCACAAAAGCCCGACTCCCTTACAATCGTACTTGATACTGCCCCGCGTTTTCCTGGCGGGTATGCGGCCATTCAATCCTTTTTCCTGAAAAACCAGCATTATCCCGAAGGTGCGCTTCAAAGAGGCATACAGGGAAGTGCAGTTATAAGTTTCCTGGTCAGCCGCGAGGGAACGGTCGAAAAGCCCAGGGTCGTCGACGGGATTGATCCCGAACTTGACTGGGAAGCCATACGGCTAGTGAGTATAATGCCTAAATGGCAACCCGCCTATTACAAAGGCAAACCCATCGCATGTATGATGATGATGCCTGTTGACTTTTACATTAAATAACAAGGGGTATTCCTGTATTTCCCGGGCCGTGGCGAAGGCGGTATACTTACCTTCCCTTTCTTTTTGACATAGCGGCGTGCAGCCGGTTTTCCGGATTGCATCCGTACATTCCGTATTCCCTTTATCCGCTGCCAGGTGGTTAAACCCGTGACGGCGAACCCGGGGCTGAAACTTTGCTTCTATCGTTCCGCAGCTATGCCCAGTAGCCGTTTTGCGGGGTTCGGCACTGTCAACCGACACAATGTTTCTAAGAGGTGCACTGTTTCAGGTTGCACTTACGTAGGCTATTGGGCATAGGTGCTGTAGCGCGTAATTCATTCAATATTAAACTTCTATGGATATATTTACCTTTCCGCCCAGTCCTTTTTCAACAATGTCAAAAAGGGTGCTAAGCGTTATGTTACTTCCATTATTTTCGACCCGGGATATGTACGTTCTTTTTTTGTCTACTTTCTGTGCTAATTCTTCCTGGG
>CAISRK010000028.1 GCA_903887815.1 uncultured Bacteroidales bacterium
ACTAACAGTAAACAGGAGTTTTATTTTTCTGTTTTCGGCATCAATCTTAAGCAGGTTATAAATGTATTCAATCTGTTCATTAATATCAACAGGCTCCAGGTAGGTTTGCATTTCACCCGATTCTATCTTCGAAATATCTATAATATCATGAATGATATTCAGCATGCGGGCCCCGCTTTTTTCAATATATTCGAGATAGTCCTGCTGATCCTTGCCCGACAGTCCGGGTTCTTTCAGTAGTTCGGCAAATCCGAGTATGCCGTTCATTGGGGTGCGTATTTCATGGCTCATGTTGGCAAGGAAGGCTGATTTGAGCCTGTCGCTTTCTTCGGCTTTTTCTTTGGCTTTAATAAGTTCTATCTCTGCAAGTTTGCGGGGAGTTATATTATTGCCAAAGCATGATCCTCCTATTACCCTTCCATTTTTGATGATAGGGTTCATCGATACCTGGATGTAAATGATTCCATTGCTTGTGTCAACTGCATCTTCAAATGTGAACTGCTCATTATTAAGGGCCCTGTCGTACCGGGGTTTCCATAATGTGCGTAATGATACAGGCAGGGATTCAAGCAGGTTGACACCCGGTTCAAGCCTAACCCGAAAGTTGAGGTAGAACTCCTCCTGAAAGGCCTTATTGATATATATTATTTCATAGTCCCGGTTAAAAGCCCAGATGCTGTTGGTTGTGCCCTCGATAATTGCCGTAACATTCGCCATGTTCACTTCGGCGGTTTCCTTGGCTTCAATCAGTTCATTCTCCATTTTTTTGCGATGGGTGATATCATGCAGAACGCCTTCGATACCTGCAGGCTTTCCCTGCGAATCGAAAATCAGCTGCGAAGATGCCGACGTTACAACATGCCTGTTGTCTTTTGTCCTGAGGTTGAGTTCATAGTCCTTAACCTTGCCATGAGCCATGATCTGATTAAGCATGTCGGTGCGGTCGTCAGGATTCCAGTAAACATCAGTTACCTGCTTCCCGATAAGTTCTTCCCTCTTGTATCCTGAAAAATGTTCAATTCCCGGGTTGATATCGGTAATAATACCGTTAATATCGGTTTGGTAAATTACATCCTGGACGGTTTCAAATATTTTCCTGTACTTGTTTTCGCTTAATCGCAGCGATTCTTCGGCATGTTTGCGCTTATTGTTTGTCAGAATCTGCACTGCGATTGCAGCTGCAGTATTAGCGAAGGCTTCTTCATCGGGATGCCAGGTTCGTTTTTCGCCGATATGCTCGAAACAAACTATGCCAACCGGCCTGCCATCGATCCAGATTCCCGTATCGAGCATGGAGGTAATCCCGATCGGTTACAGGTAAACTTCGGTAAATTCCCTTGTACGCGGATCGTTAAGGGCATCGTCGGCCGATACAAGGCTTTCGGTGGAAATAGTTTTGAAATAAACCGGGAAATCATTTGCCTTTAAAACAGTACCCTTACTGAACCTGTGATCTTTAAGTTCGAACAGGCACATACATTCCATTTCAGCAGCGTCGGCCGAGATAAGCCAGACACTGACCCGGTCAACACATAGTGCCGATGAGAGGATTTCAGTAAGCTTATTCATGGCGAGTATTGTATCGCCTGAAAGTACATCCGCATCGGTAGCAAGTGAAATTATAGCTTCCTTTTGTTTTGCCGAGCGTATCTGACTTTCGCCTGACTCTTTCTCAACTGCTTTTCTTTCGGTTATGTCGTGTACAATCAATTGTACGGCTGGCTTCTTGTTCAGCCTGATAGGAACTGCCCGTACTTCCACGTCTACCTCTGAACCGTCGAGCCGGACAAACTTCTCTTCAATTGGTATTAATACCGCATCGCCCGAAACCGCCTGTTTCATCCTTCTGAATACCAGTTCACGGTAATCGGGGTGGACAAACCGGGTAACCGATTTCCCGATCAGGTCATCCTCATGGGTGGCTCTCATAAGCCTGAGGCATTCTTTGTTTATATAGATTATTTTATCCCCTTCGTAAATTGCAATTGCATCAGGCGAATTATCAACGAGTTCGCGGTACTTAATCTCACTTTCATACAAGGCATCTACAGCCAGTTCGTGCTCGATGATCTCAATTTTAAGTAACTTATTTTTTGTATGAATCAGGAGCAGGGAAAATAAAACGAGGAGGAACAAAAGTACCAAAGCAGTGGCCTTTAGCATTTCGTTGATCAATTCGTTCCTCCATAAGGTTGCATTGAAATCCATCCCGAATACGGCGATAATTGTGCCTTTATTGCGGTCTCTGATGGGGATAAGTGCACTGCGCCATGTTCCCCACCTGTCGGGAAGAGAGGTGGTTACGGATTCCCTTCCATCCCTGAAGGGTTGTTTGTCGTCAGGTTTAGCCTCGGTATATTCCTCGCCGGGTGGTGAATAATCTTTGGAGTTTTTGGGTTCGGAATCTGCAAAAAAGTAGATTTTGCCGTTTTTCTCTTTGTACAGATAAGCAAATCGAGCTGCAGGATTAACACGGATTACCTCCGTTAATAGTTTTTTGATATTCCTGTATTGAGGCAGGGCGGTATCGCCTGGTTCTGCATTCAGCACATTCAGATCATCAACCGGCAATGTTGCTTCAACGGATCTTGCTATCTGTAAAATGGACTCAGATTTATGCTTTTCAAGTCTTATCCATGAATAACGAATATAGAGTATGCCGGCGGCTGCAATAACAAGAAACAGAATAATTTCCCGGAAACGGAATTTAATATAATGACCCGAAGTTTTCATGTTCTTTGTATTAGTAAACTGCCAGGTAGTGGTAAAAAAGCTTTCTTTTCAATCCTTTGAAGGACAGGATATTGGCTGGATGATTGCAAGCCTGGTTGAGGCCGGGTGGTGAAAAATGCAACATCTGACTTTCAGCCTTTCACAAATGTAAACAAAAAAGACTAACATTCAGTTCAATACGCTGGTAATTATTAAAAAATATCACACCTAACGGGTAGTAATCAGGTGATGGTTTTCGTAACTTTTTGAATGATGCATTTTGTGCTTTGATACTTGTCCTCTGTGCAATTATCAAGACTGCATCATTAAGGTTTTCGGATCATTGAATCCGGTTCCGGAATGAATTTTTACTTTTAGGACAGTTGCTCCATCGAGGTCTGGCCGAGACGGACAGGATTGCCCCTTCAATTTCCTTACTTTCCTTGCTATTGTTTACCTATTTTAAATTTCAATTCTATTTTCGTTAGAAGGGTTAATCCCCTGCAATTTATTGCAACAAACTTAATCTCTATAAATATTTTAGATTTACAGCATGGACGGATATACTCCCGGTCTAATTCTATATGTTGTATGAGTGCCTATAGAGTATGAGTACCGAAATATCGCTTTCATAAATTAAGAAAGAGATGGTTCAAAAATATCTGGACCATCATCGAGAAGAACCAATTGAACAAATGGGTAACCACATATAAGTAGGTTAAAAATCATTTTTCCCATTTTTGCAACCTCAGGTTCCAATTCCATGCTGTTTTAGCTAGTCTTCAATTGCCTCAATACCAAGCTGTTTAGCTCGCTTAATCGTATCCAGCATTGCCTTGAGTTGTTCAGGGGAGTGTCGCTGCCAATCTGTGACCTCGCCAGTTATCCGAAGCGAACTCTTAGTGCGATATGACTTTGTTGGATTACCAGGGAACTTCTTGTCTGTCAGATTGGGGTCATCTTCAATCGGTCCTGTAGGCTCAACTATATAAATTCTGCCAGGTCCTTCACCCAGCGCAAGTTCAGCACCCCAGGCAGCTGCATCCAGGGTAGCCGTGAGATACACGTAAGACGCCTTCTTCCCTATTCCAAAGTTAGAATTAAAGCCGGCTTCGATAAGGTCGCCCGGTTTCAGGTCGGCTTTTGTGCCATGGTAGTATATCGGTGAACCCAGGTTGTTTGGCATGCGCGGTATTATTCAATAAAGTTTTTTCGAATGATTGGCCAGACTCCTTGCCTGAAACACCGGATCCAGGTTCAATCGATTAGCGGATTTTCTTTAGGTGAACACTTATTTCTGCGCCCAACCGGCAATTGTTATAAACCAGCGCAATATTCGTTTCAAGCGATTTCCCTTTAGTTAGTGAAGCAATTTTACTCAGTAAATAGGGAGTCGTTTCTTTGCCTTTAATACCAAGTTGATTCATTTCCGCGATTGCTTCCTGTATTGCCTTGTTGATAAGGTCTTTATCCATTGAATTCCGGGCTGGAACCGGGTTTGCAATTAATATCCCGCCTTTTAAACCCAGATCATATTTTGTTTTAATTAAGCGGGCTATTTCCAGTGGTGAATCGATCCGGAAGTTTACTTTGAAATCGCTTTTATCGCAGTAAAAAGCTGGTAACGTTTCGGTTTTAAAACCAATAACCGGTACTCCTTTTGTTTCAAGGTATTCGAGGGTCAATCCTAAATCGAGTATGCTTTTTGCCCCGGCTGAAATAACAGCTACATCGGTCATTGCCAGTTCTTCCAGGTCGGCACTTATGTCCATTGTGTTTTCCGCCCCACGGTGTACACCGCCAATGCCGCCGGTAGCAAATACCTGTATGCCGGCGAGAGCCGCAATATACATAGTTGCACTCACCGTAGTAGCCCCGTTTATTTTGTTCGCAACGTTATACGCAATATCTCTCCGGGAAGTTTTCTGGATTTTGACACCTGCTTTTCCCAGAAAATCAATCTCTTCGTCACTAAGCCCGACTTTAAGTTTGCCGTTTAAAATGGCTATGGTTGCCGGAACAGCCCCATGCTCGCGGATAATCCGCTGGCAGTTCAACGCGGTCTGAACGTTCTCAGGATAAGGCATCCCATGCGAAATAATTGTGGATTCCAACGCCACAAGAGGCAAGTTGTTTTCAATCGCATTATTTACTTCTTTACTGTATTCGAGATATTTTTCCTTCATTTTACTCCACATCAGATAGGGTTATTTTCGTATTCGTTGATTTTGAGGACTGTAGGGTCAGAAATGCTGTTTTCTTTGCAATCTCAAGACATTGGGTTAAACTCTTTTCGTTTATTATACCATGGATAAACCCACCCAGGAAAGCATCACCTGCGCCCGAAGAATTTACAATTTCAGTTGCTTCAAGGGGCATTGTGTTAATTTGCTCTTTTTCCGATTTATAGATAATTTCATTCCCGGAGTTTGTAATGAGTATTTTTTTTAAACCCCGGCTTAACAGATCATCCATACACAGATCAACAGTTGTTTGGGCCGATAAAGCTTTAAGCTCTTTTACGTTTACCTTTAATAAGGTTATGTAATTAAGCAGACCTTTAAGCTTAATAACTTTTTCGGCACTCACGGCATCCATTACGATCTG
>CAISRK010000029.1 GCA_903887815.1 uncultured Bacteroidales bacterium
GATGCGAGCTAACTTCTTCGCCTTTCATTCGATATACGTAATGTCCGGAGTGTCCCTTCATATAGGGTGCAAAGGCTTCAGAATAGTGAGCCTTATCAAGTTCGCTGAGTATACGCTTTACCCGTTGCAATCCTTCCTGCCATCCTGTAATTACATTTGTTAATGGAAACGTTGCTGGATTTCCTGATGTATAAGTCGACTGGTCGAAAATGGTACCATCAGCAAGATAGCCTTTATAAAATGCTTTTACCGACGAAGCCATTGTTGGGTGTGTTGTTCCGCCCGGAGCAGTAATGATATAATAAAGACCCGAGGATGTTGATTGCGCAGTCAGACTATGTGCAACCAGGTAATCTTCGATTATTTTTTTGTCAATTGCGCTGAAATCGGGCGTTGTGTTTTCTGTTTTGCACGATACGGCAAATACAAGTAAAAGGAAAAATACAAAAATATTTCTTATCATGGTTTTTAATTTATTGCTGTGCAAATTTACGTGTTTGAACCATACAGATTTTTATCCGGCTAATTATTCATCAGTTATAATCTCCGATTTTAACAAATATTCTAAAAAGGCCTTGAATCAATCTGCTGGATTCATCGGCTTTTTCTGGGCAAAAGAGAAACCAGAATCCCTTTTTATTTCAGTGACTGATTGTTGCGATTGATTTTCCGGCTGATCATGGTTTAATCATATTGGAAAAAATAAATGTTTGTTTTGCATAAACCTTATCCACTTATTCTTGTTAAGTTCAGGAGTCGTTATGTGAAGCAGGACTTATAAATCAATATTAAGATCTAAAAACACTCTTTATGCAGGTAGAAGAAATTTCAATAGAGAATAAAGACAAAGTTAAAAACAGTGCCTGTGGTTGCGGATCAGGCGGTTGCGGAAGTCATTTGCAAGCAGCAGCAGCGCCGGGAATAAACCTTGAGCTTGCTGAGCGTTTCCAGCTTATACAGGAAGGTGACCGCGTGGTTGAATTTGGCTCAGGCACGGGTAGCGATTGTATTTCGGCTGCCAGTGTTGTTGGCCCGACCGGTAAGGTCATTGGAATCGACATTTCGGAGCAGAATATAAATAAAGCCCGCGAAACGGCCGACACGATGAAACTCAGCAATGTCGAATTCAGGCTTGGTAATATAGTGGCAGCACCGGTTCCGGCCGAATATGCCAATGTGATTTATTCGACCTGCGTTTTCAACCTGCAGGCGGATAAACAAAAAGTTGCCGACGAAATGTACCGTGTATGCGATCACAACGGCTATGTGTGTGTATCGGACTTTGTAATAATCAACGACATACCTGATGCATTGCGCCGGGAAGCATCAGCAATTGCAGGTTGCATTGCCGGTGCTGAAAATGTGGATGTGTTCATGAGCTATTTTAAGAAAACCGGTTTCTCCAAAGGAGGTATTGTTGAAGTGAATAAGGTCAAACTGCCTGATGAACTTCTTGAAAAGTACCTCGATGCTGAAATGATACGTAATTATAATGATATCAATTCGGATGAAGGCATATTCAGTGTGGTACTGGTTGTGGAAAAACCTGAAACCTGCGATGCCGAAACCTGCTGTCATAACGCGGATAAGCACAAGAACTAGGATATCACATTAAAAACCTGGCAGCCTGCCTTGTTTTTCAAACAGGGCAGGCTGATTATTTTATATGAGGACAAAAGCGGAAAATTGCTTTTTTTATGGATATCCACCAGCGAAGAAGAATTGTCTTCAAATGCTTAACACGTGGATTGTGGCACTAAAACAATAAATACCTGTAGCCAATTGAAATGGCAAACGGGAAAAGGTCGTTTTTGAATTCGACGCTGTGGTTGCTTTTCAGGTGATCAATGTATTCCTGTACTCCAGGTTCCCTTACAGGTATAAGAATTGCAAACGACCAGTAACCGTTTTTTATGTGTGCCGGATGAGTGTCGAGGCCGAAACCCAAAGTTGGCCCATAGAATAGTTTGTTGTAATCCTTTGCATTCTGAACCTGAATGGCTGCATTGTAACCATACATGCCAAGAAAAGCTAAATTCACTCTCGAAGAAGCGCCTGGTATGATCCTGATTTTCACACCTGCATTGTACCCTGTTCCGGCCAGTGCATACCCCACACCACCAAACAACCCTATGTTTTCAATAGGATAGTAAAGGAGATTTACCCCAAATCCACCATAATCCATACCCATGCCGAGGCCGATAGTGACTTTATCAAATTCAGTCATTGCGGGCTTAGTTTCCTGTGCCTGCAGATCCAGGAGTATAAATAAAAGCACAACCGAAAAGGTTAAATGTAGGTTTTTCATAGCGTAGGATTTATAATTAAACATGTATTGGGCTCAAAATGATAAAACAGGGGGCGAAAATTGATATTTTCAATAACTGGTCCCACGACTCGTCGAAATGGGACGAAACATGGATTAAAAAAGAGATTGCCAGACTGTTGGTTTTATTTGCCAGCGGCCAATAAAGATACAAATACTGGGATAAGAATAAATATCCCGAAGTAAAATTTGTCTTTTTATGACAATCTACTTCGGGATATCAGAATTCAGCAGCCTTGTTTAAGACCGCATAAAACAGAAAGAATATTATTTTCTCTCCAGCAGTTTGAAGAACTGATCGAGTTGAGGCAGAATTACAATGCGGGTCCTGCGGTTTGACGATTTGCCCTGGTTAGTGCCGTTCGAGGCAACCGGTGAATATTCGCTGCGGCCGGCGGCAGTCATTTTCGAAGGATCAATGCCATACTGGGTCTGGAGCAGACGAACAATGGTTGTAGCGCGTTTTACGCTGAGATCCCAGTTGTCGACCAGCTCGCCTTTTTTAAACGGAACGTTATCGGTATGCCCTTCGATCATAAATTCGAGATCAGGCTGGTTTTTCAGAACTTTAGCAACTTTGCCCAGGACAACCTTGGCATTGTCGGTAACATCGAAACTGCCGCTCTTGAATAGGAGTTTGTCGGAAATGTCGATGAACACAACCCCTTTGTCGACCTTAATGTTGATATCCTTGTCATCCATGTTGCCGACGGCTCCTTTAAGATTCATGACCAAAGCCATATTAAGCGAGTCTTTCTTTGCCATCGATGTTTGCAGGTTTTGGATATATGCATCCTTCATACCCAGATTTTCCATAGACTTGTTGATGCTTGCTGCCTGGGCACTGGAAATTACGGATAAAGCCTCAAGTTGATTCAGAACCTGGGTGTTGGTGGTTTGAAGATAATGCTGATCCTTACTCAGATCGGCAATCTGTCGTTTCAGATCTTCAATCTGCTTGAGGTAATTGGCGTTTGCCGTTTCGCACGAATTAAGGTCGCCCTGTTTCTTGGTATACTGCTGGTTGAGCGATTCGTAACTTGCGGCCTGTGCTTTGTATTTCTTCTGACTAACACACGATGTTCCTAAAAGTGCAATAGCGAGAGCTGCAATTAAAAAAAGTTTTGTTCTCATAATTAGTGATTTGCTTTTACTTATATTTTCAATTCCGGTTATTTAAGACCTGGCTGTCCGTTTTGTGCAACACAGGTATAAAACTTAGCAGGTAATCAAGTTTTGCCAGTGCAAAATTAACAAACATTTGATAGTAATGAACGGAAATGCAGCTTAAGTATTGTTATTTAAGGATTAAAATTGAAGGAATTCTTTGTGATTGATATCAGGAAATTACTCATTCGTTGCCAAGCAGTTGATTTACCAGTTTTGGCACACCCTTGCCTGCAGTTTCGCGAAAAATGGTCAGGTTTTTAACATCCGGAAGCATTTCAGCCTGCGGATCAACCAGGTATACCGGGGTTCCGGGCTTTACATTGTAGATCAGGCCTGCTGCAGGGTAAACATTTAGAGAGGTTCCTATTACTATAAAAACATCGGCATCTGAAGCCAGTTCAGCTGCAGGTTCAATCAATGGAACCGCTTCGCCAAACCAAACTATATGCGGCCGCAATTGTGACCCTTTTTCGCACAGGTCTCCTTTTTTCAATTCCCATCCATCGAGGGTGTAAACAAGTGAACTGTCGAGGGTGCTTCTCACCTTTTTCAGCTCACCGTGGAGGTGCATCACATGGGTCGATCCGGCTCGTTCATGAAGGTCATCCACGTTTTGGGTAATAATCTGAACATGATATTTTTTCTCAAGTTCAACCAGCGCCAGGTGACCTGCATTGGGATTTACTTCCGAAAGCCTTTTACGCCGCTGGTTATAAAAATCCAGAACCAGTTGCTGGTTTCGGTGCCAGGCTTCGAAGGTGGCAACATCTTCAATCCGGTGCTGCTCCCACAATCCACCCGAATCGCGGAAAGTACTGATACCGCTTTCGGCGCTGATTCCTGCTCCGGTAAGGACTACTATTTTTTTCATTTATCCACTGTTTCTGTAATTCAACTTATTGCATCCATCAAATGTCATAAAAAAAGCACCCCCCATTGCCGAAGGGTGCTATAAAGTTAACACAATTAAGTGTTTTATTCGTCAAAAATATGCATGCTATCGAGGGCATCCATGGTAGCTTTTACCGAAGCCGCTGATTCTTCTAGCGCTTTTTTCTCAAATTTATCGAGTTTGAGTTCGATTATTTCTTCCACCCCCTGCGATCCCAAACGAACCGGCACGCCCAGGAATACATCCTTGAGCCCGTATTCGCCGTTCAGTTTTGTGCAAACAGGGAATATGCGTTTCTGGTCGTCGACAATAGCCTCAACCATTTGTGCAGCAGCAGCGCCAGGAGCATACCATGCGGAGGTACCCATAAGGTTAACCAGCTCGCCGCCGCCTTTACGGGTGCGTTCAACAATTTTATCAATTTCTTCCTTGTTGAGCAATTCGGTAATGGGGATACCGCCAACCGAAGTATAACGTGGCAGTGGAACCATAGTATCGCCGTGTCCTCCGAGTAACATGGAGTGAACATCTTTAGGCGAAATACTGAGGGCTTCGGCAATAAAACTGCGGTAACGACCTGTATCCAGAATTCCGGCCATACCGAACACTTTACGTTCGTCCTTTAGTGCGGCTTTATATGCACAGTATGTCATTACGTCGAGAGGGTTCGAAACAATGATGATAATTGCTTCAGGCGAATACTTTATTACTTTTTCGGTAACTTCCTTAACAATAAGCGCATTGGTTTTGATTAAATCGTCGCGGCTCATGCCCGGTTTACGCGGAAGCCCCGAAGTGATAACCACTACACCTGAACCTTTTGTTTTCAGATAGTCGTTCGTACAACCGGATACGTGGGTATTAAAGTTATTTATCGAGGAAGTCTGCCAGATATCAAGGGCTTTGCCTTCGGCGGTTCCCTCTTTGATATCAACCAAAACTACTTCGCGCGCAAGGTCCTTGTGTGCAACAACATTGGCAACAGTGGCGCCTACGTTTCCGGCTCCGATAACGGTTATTTTCTTCATCTGGATTAATTATTTTTTTGTTTAACGAAAATTCAACGACAGCTAAATTAGTAAACATTTACATTATCAAATATATCCATACGAAAATATTTTAATGATTGTTGAAATTGTCATTAAAGTATTTAAAAACAGGAAGATACAAATTCTTACTTTTTGTTCTCAGCCTCACATATCTGGGCATCGATCACGGCAATGGCTGTCATGTTCACAATTTCGTTCACGCTCGAACCCATTTGCAGCACATGAATCGACTTATGAAGTCCATTCAGGATCGGGCCTATAGCCTCGACACCCGACAGTTCCTGTATGAGTTTGTACGCGATATTACCAGCAGTGAGGTAAGGGAAGATAAGGATATTTGCCGGGGCGCCAACCAATTTGCTGAACGGGAAATGTTCCGAAAGCATTTCGTTGTTGATGGCAAAATTAGCCTGCATATCACCATCCACAATCAGGTCAGGATGATTCCGGTGTAATATTGATACAGCTTCGCGCACCTTGAGTGGTATATTGCCTTCGACGGAACCGAAGTTTGAGTATGATAGCATAGCAATCCGGGGCTCGATATTAAATGCCCTGACTGCATGGGCTGTTTGCAGTGCAATTTCAACAAGCGTTTCGGCCGATGGATTCATATTAACCGTTGTATCTGCAAAAAAGAAAGGTCCTTTCTTAGTGAGCATGATATACATGGCAGAAATAATGTTTGTATCTTTCCGTTTTCCGATTATGCGCAATGCCGGCCGGATGGTTTCGGGATAACTTGTTGTAAGACCTGATATCATGGCATCGGCATACCCGTTTTCGACCATGCTGGGTGCAAAGTAGTTGCGGTGGGTCATAAAATCGAGTGCCAGCTGTTCGTTTACACCCCTGCGCTGCCTTTTTTTATAGTATTGGCTGGCAAACAACTGGCGCATTTCGAGTTGTTCCTTCTTTGTAGGATCAATAATTTCAACGCCGGGTAATTCCAGGTCGTATTCAGCAATTAAATCTTCAATAATTCGTTTTTTCCCTAAAAGTATGGGTATGGCGATTCCCTCATCAAGAACAATTTCAGCTGCTTTGAGGATCTTGTAGTTTTCGGCTTCAGCAAATACGACCCTTTTCGGATTGGCTTTTGCACGTGCTTTTATCTGTTTGATCAAGGGGTTGGCCAGGCCAAGTCTTTTGCTGAGTTCGGCTTCGTAAGCCGGCCAGTCGGTGATCGGTTTGCGTGCAACACCCGTTTCCATAGCTGCACGTGCAACTGCTGTCGCAACATAAAGGATTAGGCGGGGATCGTTCGGTTTTGGAATGATGTATTCGTTGCCGAATTTCATGTTTGTAGCGTTATATGCAATATTCACTTCTTCCGGAACAGGCATCTTGGCCAGGTCGGCGAGTGCATAAGCGGCAGCAAGTTTCATTTCTTCATTAATGCATTTTGCCCTAACATCGAGTGCACCGCGGAATACATAAGGGAATCCAAGTACATTGTTCACCTGGTTGGGGAAATCGCTGCGTCCTGTTCCCATAATAATATCCTTGCGGGCTTCGGTAGCTTCGACATACGATATTTCAGGAACCGGGTTAGCGAGAGCAAATACGATGGGGTTTGGGGCCATCTTCATGAGCCATTCACATTTCAGGGCACCGGCAACGGATAAACCCAGAAACATATCAGCACCGTCGAGCGCCTGTTCGAGGTTTTCAGCGGAACTGTCGGTTACAAATTCGGCTTTGTATTTATTCAGGTCCGTGCGTTTACGGTTCATTACGCCTTTGCTGTCGAGCATAATAATATTCTCTTTGCGCGCTCCCAGCTTTACATACAGCTTTGTACACGAAATAGCAGCAGCCCCTGCACCGCTGATTACGATTTTCAGATCCTCGATCTTTTTTCCGTTCAGCACCAGCGCGTTGAGCAAACCGGCCGATGTTATAATAGCCGTTCCATGCTGGTCGTCGTGCATGATGGGGATGTCGAGTTCAGCTTTCAGCCGTTCTTCAATTTCGAAACATTCGGGGGCTTTGATATCTTCTAGATTTATGCCTCCGAATGTGGGTGAAATGGCTTTTACAGTGGCTATGATTTTTTCTATATCTTTTTCATTTATCTCGATATCGAATACATCAATATCAGCAAAAATTTTAAAAAGCAATCCTTTTCCTTCCATTACAGGCTTACCTGCTTCGGCTCCTATATCGCCCAGCCCAAGCACTGCAGTACCGTTGGATATTACAGCCACCAGGTTGCCTTTGGCGGTATATTTATATACATCTTCAGGGTGAGCCTGGATTTCGAGACAGGGCTCGGCAACTCCCGGCGAATAGGCCAGCGAAAGATCGCGTTGTGTACTATGGGGTTTGGTTGGGATTACTTCAATTTTTCCCGGGCGCCCTTCGGAATGATAGGTGAGCGCGTTTTTTTGGATGAGTGTTTTCATGTGTTTCAGCTTTTATAGTAAGTTGCCTTTTTGAATATATATAACCCTTTGTTTATCAATAGAGTAAATAATTGCAGTTACCACTGCAAAGTAACAAACAAAAGAGTGTTTTTCAATTCACAATTAGTATAAATTCTGTAACGTAAATCTAATTTGAAACGCATCTAAATAAGTTTGATTCTTTATTGTCGGTTTTGAAATTCATTAGCTGTTGAATGATAGCCAAATACCACAGAAACCAATGTGCGGAAGTTTTATTATTGGCTGTAAATTGCTACTTTTGCAGGCAATTCGGTGAGACTTCAGGAAATGGTTTTCGACAGGATCAGCGGATTGGAATTTGCGGAAACCTGCTAATAGCCAGGTCCCGGAATTTAAGGCTGAAAGGTTGTTCCTAAATTTAACTATTGTAGTATGTATTCGTTTATCGAAGGAAAGATAGCTGATCTCAACCCCACCAATGTAGTAATCGACTGTAATGGAATAGGGTATTCGATCAGTATTTCATTAAATACGTATTCCCGTATCAACGGGAAAGAATCGTGCAGGTTGCACACCCATCTTATTGTACGTGAAGATGCGCTTACATTATTTGGGTTTGCTGATACGAGCGAACGTCATGTTTTTCAGCAGCTTATATCAGTTTCTGGCGTTGGGCCCAATACGGCCAGGCTTATTTTATCCTCACTAACCCCTGCCGAAGTTTCGGAAGCGATTTCAAAGGAAAATGTCAGGTTGCTCCAATCGGTAAAAGGAATAGGAGGGAAATCGGCCTTGCGCATTATCATTGATTTGAAAGATAAAATTATGAAGGACCTGCCGGCAGGTGAAAATTTACTCGCTTCACACAATACAGGCAGGCAAGAAGCGTTATCTGCATTAGTTATGCTGGGGTTCAACAGGCCGGTAGCTGAAAAGGCACTTGATCAGGTGATTAAGGGCAGTAC
>CAISRK010000030.1 GCA_903887815.1 uncultured Bacteroidales bacterium
CCAGCAGTGTGTAAAGTACGTATTGCTGATTCTCTGCCCGATCCGGGTCCTTTAACGTAAACCTTAACTTTGCGGAGTCCGAGGTCGAAAGCAACTTTCGAACAATCCTGGGCCGCCATCTGGGCAGCATAAGGAGTATTCTTCTTTGAACCTCTGAATCCCATTTTTCCGGCCGATGCCCAGGAAATGACCTGTCCGGCATTGTTAGTGAGCGAAATAATGATATTGTTAAACGATGCTGAAACATAAGCCCTTCCGGTAGCTTCAACCTTAACAATTCTTTTCTTCGATACTTTGGTGGTTTTTGCCATTGTAAAATTATTTTACCTTTAAATGCTTTCTTATTTAGTTGCTTTCTTCTTGTTAGCAACAGTCTTTTTCCTACCCTTACGTGTACGGGCATTGTTCTTGGTACTTTGTCCACGCAACGGAAGTCCCAAACGGTGACGAACTCCACGGTAGCAACCGATATCCATCAATCGTTTTATATTGAGCTGTACTTCCGAACGAAGTGCACCTTCAATTTTAAAACTGTCGTTGATTACCGAGCGGATGTTATTCTGCTCATCATCAGTCCAGTCTTGAACTTTCTTGTTACGGTCGATACCGCACTGATCCAGAATGCTCTGGGCTGAAGAACGGCCAAGGCCGAAAATATAGGTCAGGCCTATTTCTCCTCTTTTGTTTTTTGGTAAGTCAATACCAGCAATACGTGCCATATATATTTATAGCTTATGGATTATACAATTATTAACCTTGCCTCTGCTTGTACTTAGGATTCTTTTTGTTGATGACATAAATTCTCCCTTTCCTGCGCACGATTTTGCATTCAGGTGTTCTTTTCTTTACTGATGCTCTAACTTTCATTGCTTGAGTTATTTCTTAAGGTGTATTATTCTTTATTTATAACGGAAGTTAATCCTTCCTTTACTAAGGTCGTATGGCGACATTTCAATTTTGACTCTGTCACCTACAAGTATTTTGATGTAGTGCATCCTCATCTTTCCTGAAATGTGCGCTATAATCATATGCCCATTTTCAAGTTCAACCCGGAACATAGCATTGCCAAGTGATTCTTTCACTACGCCGTCCTGCTCAATTACAAGTTGTTTTGCCATTTATTACCTAGTTATTATTATGTCAGGATTAATAACCTGTTCAATTTCACTAAAACTCGACAAAATATCGACTCCATTATTTCTGATAACGACTGCATGCTCGAAGTGAGCTGAGGGTTTCCGGTCCATAGTGCGGATCGTCCATCCATCGTTTTCCTGCATAACCTGCCTGGTGCCAAGGTTGATCATAGGTTCGATACATATAACCATTCCATCTTCCAGTTTCGGTCCCGTTCCTTGTTTCCCGTAATTGGGAACTTCAGGTTTTTCGTGAAGGCTGGTACCTAAACCATGCCCCACAAGATCGCGTACTACTGAGTATCCAAAGCTTTCGACATAGGTCTGAACTTTGTAACCGATATCCCCCACACGCTTACCGGCCGAAATTATTTCGATGCCTTTAAGCAGTGAATCGTGGGTTCGTTTCATCAGCAATTCAACTTCTACCGCCACAGGCAGTAATCCGAATGAAAACGCTGAATCGCCATAATAACCATCAATAATGGTACCACAGTCGATCGAAACGAGGTCGCCCTCTTTCAGTTCGCGCAGCCCGGGTATTCCATGCACCACAACTTCGTTAACCGATATACACAGCGTAGCAGGGAATCCGTGGTATCCTTTAAAAGCAGGTTTTGCTTTATGGTCGCGGATAAACTCTTCGGCTATCTTATCGAGAGCGATCGTTGTAACGCCTGGTTTTATATGCCTGGCAACTTCTGCTATCGTTTTTCCAACAAGTAAAGAACTCGTACGTATTTTTTCAATCTCTATTTCAGTCTTAATCAGAGCCATTATTCCGTTTTTACTTCGGCTTAGTATGCTCCGGCATTACGGCCCTTGATGCGACCTGATTTTGTCAAACCTTCGTAGTGACGCATTAACAGGTGGCTTTCAATTTGTTGCAGTGTATCAAGTACAACACCCACTAAAATAAGCAGTGAAGTACCTCCGTAGAACTGTGCAAACTGGCTGCTTACTCCGGCTAAACGGACCAGCGCAGGCATAATAGCTACAAGTGCAAGGAACAATGAACCGGGGAATGTAATTTTCGACATTACCGAATCGATAAAGTCGGCTGTTTTCTTTCCGGGTTTAACCCCTGGAATAAACCCGTTGTTTTTCTTCATATCCTCAGCCATCTGGTTAGGGTTAACCGTTATAGCTGTATAGAAATAAGTGAAGACAACGATGAGCAGTGCATAGGTGAAGTTATACCAGAAACCGTTGATGTTTGTAAAGGTTGCAGCAAAACCGCGGAGGCTGTCGCTGCTTGCAAAACCAGCTATAGTTAGCGGAAGGAACATAATTGCCTGGGCAAAAATTATAGGCATAACACCTGCTGCATTTACCTTTAGAGGTATATACTGGCGTACACCACCATACTGTTTGTTTCCAACAACGCGTTTGGCATATTGTACCGGTATTTTACGCGTTCCCTGAACAAGCAGGATACAGAGCAGAACAACAAGTATAAGTACAACGATTTCGACAACGAACAGTACCAAACCACCGCCTTTTTGCTCCATACGTGCGAGGAACTCGCTAAACAGTGCGAAAGGAAGCCTGGCCATGATACCAACCATAATGATAAGGGATATACCGTTACCAAGACCTTTATCGGTAATTTTTTCACCGAGCCACATTACAAACATGGTACCCGATACAAGAACAACTACCGACGATACCCAGAAGAATACTCCCGGCGATGTCACATTCGGATCGAAAGGTGTAATAGCCTGAGCAGGCAGCTGTGAAATAAGGTTAGCGATGTAACCCGGAGCCTGCAGCGCAGTAATAATAACGGTGAGGTAACGGGTAAACTGGTTGATTTTCTTACGTCCGCTTTCGCCTTCTTTCTGAAGTTTCTGGAAATAAGGAATAGCCATTCCCAGAAGCTGAATAACGATAGAAGCGGAGATATACGGCATAATACCCAATGCAAAAATGGATGCATTGCTGAAAGCACCACCTGAGAACATATTCAGCAGGCCAAGAAGACCTGACGAAGATTGGTTCTTCAAGGCCATCAGTTGCTGGGGATCAACACCAGGAATAGTAACATACGATCCGAACCTGTAGATAAGAATAAGGCCTAAAGTATAGCCAATCCTTTTCCGGAGTTCCTCGATCTTATAAATGTTTTTTAATGTCTGAATGAAGCGTTTCATTAAGTTCAGAGTTTAATAACAGTTCCACCAACTGATTCGATTGCCTGTATAGCCTTGGCTGAAAAAGCATTGGCTGTAACTTCAATTTTTGCACTGAGTTTGCCGCGGCCTAACACTTTGAGGAGATCTTTCTTTCCGAGAAGACCGTGTTCCTTAAGTACGTCAGGAGTAATAACGGTTAAGTTACTGGTTTCAGCAAGTTTCTGCAGTACATCAATATTCAGTCCGGTATATTCAACCCTGTTAATATTTTTGAAGCCTCCTTTGGGTACGCGGCGGTACAAAGGCATCTGGCCTCCTTCGAAACCTTTTCTTCTTTTGTATCCTGAACGTGATTGCGCTCCTTTGTGTCCGCGTGTGGATGTACCACCACGTCCTGATCCCTGGCCACGACCGATTCGTTTCTCCGATTTTGTAGCGCCTTCTGCCGGCTTTAAATTACTTAGATCCATGTTATATGTGTTCTATAAAGGATTTACAATTAAATTTCTTCCACTTTCAGTAAATGGCTTATCGCATGGATCATGCCTTCAATCTGAGGAGTGGCTACATGGTCAACCGGGCGGTTCATTTTAGTGATGCCGAGTGCACGCAGTGTACGTTTCTGACGTTCGGGTTGTTTAATACCACTTTTTATCTGTGTTATTCTCACGTTTCTCATCGCGCTATATATTTAGTGGTTAACCGTTGAATACTTTATCCATACTGATGCCACGGAGTTGAGCTACCGTATGGGCATCTTTCATCTGGCAGAGTCCGTCGATGGTTGCTTTAACAACACTGTGAGGATTTGATGAGCCTTTTGATTTTGCAAGTACGTCCTTAACTCCGACGCTTTCGAGCACTGCACGCATAGCACCACCGGCTATAACCCCGGTACCAGCAGCTGCAGGTTTCATAAAAACGAGGGCTCCGCCGTATTTCCCATATTGTTCGTGAGGTATGGTTCCTTTAAGGACCGGTACACGAACCAGGTTTTTCTTGGCATCTTCAATTCCTTTAGCAATTGCAGCCTGTACTTCCTTAGCTTTTCCAAGGCCATGACCAACAACTCCGTTTTCATTTCCAACCACAACAATGGCTGAGAAAGTGAAAGTACGACCGCCCTTGGTAACCTTAGTAACGCGCTGGATGGCGACGAGCCTGTCTTTCAATTCGATATCGCTCGATTTTACTCTGTTTGTGTTTACGTTTGCCATAGCTGTAATTAAAATTTGATGCCACCTTCTCTGGCTGCGTCAGCCAGGGCTTTTACTCTACCATGATAAAGATAACCGTTACGGTCGAAAACTACTGCGAGTATTCCCAATTCGAGGGCGCGCTCGGCTATGAGTTTTCCAACGAATTGGGCCTTCTCAATTTTGGTACCTTTTTGATCCGCTATACCTTTAGCGCGTGATGATGCAGCTACTAATGTTGTACCTGACTGATCATCGACCAATTGTACATAAATATCCTTATTGCTGCGGAAGACAGTCATACGTGGGCGAACCGCTGTGCCGGTAACGACTCTGCGAACGCGTTGTTTGATTTTTAGTCTCCTGTATTCTTTATCTACTTTGAATGACATCGATTGAAAGTGTTATGCTGTTCTCAATGATTATTTATCCGATGCTGATTTACCAGCTTTACGTTTCAGTACTTCGCCTACAAACTTGATACCTTTTCCTTTGTATGGTTCAGGTTTCCGCAGCGACCTGATTTTTGCCGCTACTTGTCCGATAAGTTGTTTATCGTGCGATACCATTGTAATAATGGGGTTCTTACCTCTTTCGGTTACTGCGCTTACCTGTATTTCGGTAGGGAGTTCGAAGAAGAAGTTGTGTGAATAGCCAAGTGCCAGTTCGATAGTCTGACCGACAACTACAGCTTTGTAACCCACACCAACCAGTTCCTGCTTAACTGTAAATCCTTCGCTTACACCTTTGACCATGTTGAAGAGCAGTGAGCGGTACAGGCCATGCATTGCGCGGTGACGCTGTTGTTCGGTTGGGCGCTGAACGAGCAGTTCATTATTTTCAACCTTAACGATTATATCCGGATCAACCTGTTGTTTCAGTTCGCCTTTGCTTCCTTTTATGGTAACAAGGTTTTTCTCTGAGATGGTGATTGTAACTCCGGAAGGAATCGTAATCGGCAATTTTCCAATTCTCGACATTATTATTTCCTCCTTTATATTAGCTAACGTAACAAATTACTTCGCCACCTACATTCTGGGTACGTGCGTCCTTATCGGTCATCAGTCCGTGCGATGTGGACACGATGGCGATTCCGAGTCCGTTGAGGACTCTCGGGAGCTGTACTTTTCCCACATAGCGGCGTAAACCTGGTTTACTTATCCTTTCAATCTGCGTGATAGCGGATTGTTTGGTTACAGGGTGATACTTCAGCGCAATCTTAATAACACCAGGTTTAGTATCTTCCTCAAATTTGTAATTAAGGATGTATCCCTGGTCGAAGAGAATTTTAGTTATCTCCTTCTTGAGATTAGATGCAGGAATTTCAACAACCCTGTGGTTGGCCATCACGGCATTCCTTATTCTAGTAAGATAATCTGCAATCGGATCTGTGATCATTTTGTATCTTGTAATTAAATGTTTCTGAAAATTTTACCAGCTTGCTTTTTTAACACCTGGAATAAGGCCATCGAGTGCCATAAAGCGGAAGTTGATACGTGAAACTCCAAACTGCCTCATATAGCCTTTCGGACGGCCCGTGATTTTGCAGCGGTTGTGCAAACGGATAGGGTTTGAGTTAAGGG
>CAISRK010000031.1 GCA_903887815.1 uncultured Bacteroidales bacterium
GACTAGCTCTCTATTATGCCTAGCACATCAAAATATTATGTAGCCGTTAAAACGAATCGTTCTGCATGCCTTCCTTCTACCTGAGGTTTTGTATCTTTGCCACCCCAAATCAATGGAATCATGCGCGAAGTAAGAGTACGTTTTGCACCAAGCCCAACCGGCCCGCTTCATATAGGCGGAGTCAGAACAGCTTTATATAACTATTTGTTTGCCCGCAAACTGGGTGGTAAATTTATTCTCCGTATCGAGGATACCGACCAGGGCAGGTTTGTTCCGGGTGCAGAACAATATATTATCGACTCATTGAGATGGAGTGGGATTGTTTTCGACGAAGGTGTTCATATCGGCGGCCCATATGCCCCTTACCGCCAGAGTGACCGAAAGGAAATATACCATCAGTATGCCCGGCATCTGATCGAAAACGAAACTGCCTATTACGCTTTCGATACCCCTCAGGAACTTGATGCTATCCGTAAAGAGCATGAATCGCGGAAGGAAACCTTCCAGTATGGTCCGCAAACACGTTTGGGACTGAAAAATTCGCTCACCTTACCCGAAAATGCAGTAAAAGAAATGCTCGATGCCGGTATGCATTATGTAATCCGTGTGAAAATTCCTGAGCATGAAACCATAACCGTTCACGACCTGATACGCGGAATTGTCGCTGTTGATTCGGCATTACTCGACGATAAGGTACTTTACAAATCGGATGGGATGCCTACTTACCATCTCGCCAATGTAGTGGATGATTACCTGATGAAAATATCGCATGTGATCCGGGGAGAAGAATGGCTGCCGTCGGCCCCGCTGCATGTGCTGCTATACCGCTATTTCGGATGGGAAAAAGATATGCCTGAGTTTGCTCATCTTCCTCTTTTGCTGAAGCCTGATGGTAATGGCAAACTGAGCAAGCGTGATGGTGACAGGCTTGGATTCCCGGTATTTCCCATGCGCTGGACCGATCCCGTTTCTGGCGAAGTGTCGTCAGGGTACCGCGAGAGCGGTTATCTGCCCGAAGCCTTTATTAATATGCTTGCCTTTCTCGGATGGAACCCGGGGACTGAACAGGAACTGTTTTCAATGGACGAACTTATCGAATGTTTCAGCATTGACCGTGTAAGTAAATCGGGGGCCAAATTCGATGTTGAAAAAGCACACTGGTACAATCACCAGTATCTTTCGAAAAAATCGCCCGCTGAACTTGCAGTATTTTTAATGCCTATACTGGAGGAAAAAGGTATCAGTTGTGAAAATGTATTTGTTGAAAATGTTTGTAAACTGATCCACGACCGGGCTGTACTGATACCTGATTTATGGGAGCAATCACATTTTTTCTTCGTCGAACCCACATCGTACTATGATAAAGTGGTTGCCAAAATCTGGAAAGCAGAAACGCCTGCCCTGCTCGGTGAATATATTCCTGTGCTGGAGGCTGCGGAACCATTCACCAAAGACAATATAGAGATTGCAACCAAGGATTTTGTCCAGGGTAAATCGATCGGTATGGGGCAGCTTATGAATCCGTTGAGGCTTTGTGTTGTGGGTACCAATGCGGGTCCCGGAATGATGGAGATGACGGCCCTGA
>CAISRK010000032.1 GCA_903887815.1 uncultured Bacteroidales bacterium
AAAGTTTACGAAGCCCCGCTTACCGGCTATGCCGACCGCAGCACCTGGAAGGAAGTGATACCTCACAACAAGGACGTTAAGATTGATTACATCGATATTTTTGACAAATACCTGGTTGCACAGGAACGCAGGAACGGCCTGAACGAAATCCTCGTTCTAAACCTGGCAGACAGCAAAACCAAAACCATTAATTTCCCTGAACCCGTTTATACGGCTGCCCTTATGGGAACTCCCGAATACACCTCTCCTACCCTGCGTTATCGTTACACTTCGCTCAACCGGCCCAATACAGTGTATGATTATGACTTTGCAAAAAACGAAAGTGTAAAAATGAAGGAACAGGAAATTCCTTCGGGCTTTAACCCCGACGATTACACTGTCGAACGCGTTTGGGCAACGGCAGCTGACGGGGCAAAAGTACCTATGTCGGTGGTTTATAAGAAATCCATGAAAAAAGACGGTTCCAACCCGGCATTACTGTATTCGTATGGTTCGTATGGTTACAGTTCTGATGCCCGTTTTATTTCAAGCTTTTACAGCCTGATCGATCGCGGTTTTGTATTTGCAATTGCCCAGATCAGGGGCGGAAGCGATATGGGTGAGCAATGGTACGAGGACGGTAAGTTGCTGCACAAGAAAAACACTTTTACCGATTTTATAGCCTGTGCCGAAAAACTGGAACAGGAAAAGTATACCTCAGCGTCGAAACTTGCCATCATGGGTGGCAGCGCCGGCGGACTCCTGATGGGCGCAGTTGTAAATATGAGGCCCGAACTATTTAACGCTGTGGTGGCACAGGTTCCTTTTGTGGATATTATGAATACCATGCTTGATGTTAGCCTGCCGCTTACAACCCAGGAGTACGAAGAATGGGGCAACCCGAATGTGGAAGAATACTACAAATACATGCTTTCCTATTCGCCATACGACAATGTAAAAGCACAGAATTATCCAAATATGCTTGTAACTGCCGGGCTCAACGATTCGCAGGTACGCTACCACGAACCTGCCAAATTTGTTGCCAAACTCCGTTCGATGAAAACGGATAACAATTTGCTGCTGCTCTACACCAACATGGTATCAGGTCATGGAGGAGCAACCGGCAGGTACGATCAGTTAAAGGAACTGGCAATGGAAATGGCATTTATCCTGAATCGTACAGGTATAGCAGAATAGTATTATTTCCGGAAGCGAAAAAGCCTTTCACAAAATGATGTGAAAGGCTTTTTTGTTGATTGTTTGACGAGAAACTTAAAACCCGTTCAGCTGCATTGTTACGGTTGGGATCAGGAGTATTCCTCCCAGTATAACCAGTATAAGAACAAGTTTCCATGCCCATCTGAACCATTTCGCAAAGGGTATACGTGCTACTTCAAGAACACCGATTAGAACACCCGATGTGGGGGTAATAAGGTTAGTGAACCCGTCGCCAATATGAAATGCAGTTACAGTGGCCTGTTTCGAAAGGCTAACCATATCAGAAATATCACGCAGGATCGGCATAATAAGTGCTGCCTTAGCTGTGCCAGAGGTAATAACCATATTTATCGCCGATGTGAAGACATACATCAATGTAAGCGTGGTAATTTTTCCCGTTCCAGCAATCGATTTCGAGATGCCGAACAAGATGGTATCGATTATTTTTCCATCCTCGAGCATTACAATGATGCCGCCGGCAAGACCCACAACAAGCGCTGCCGACATGATATCCTTAGCGCCGGCAACAAATGAGCGAGTAATTTCATTTGCATCTTTTCCCATTGCCATACCTGCAACCAGCGCCATACCAAAAAATAAGGCTGCAAGTTCAAGAAGGCCCCACTCAAACCCGGTGACGCCAATCACAAGGAAAAGAATCGTAAAAATGAGGATATTCAGAACAAAAGCCTGTATCGATTTCCGCACGGCAATAAATCCGGTAACAGCGAACAAAACAGCCATAACAGGAAGTGCCGGCAGCATTAATGAACCTGCGCCGAGTTTAATGGGATTCTGAGGCCAGAGAATTGCAGTTGCAATTATTCCTGCAAGAACACAAACATATGCAACCCAGGTTGAAGTAAGCGATTTCTCCGATACCTGCATGTCGGCCTTGGCATGATGCTCGCGCCAGTAGCTGTCCTCGTTGTAAACCACCGATTTGGCCGGGTTCTTCTTTACCCGGGCTGCGTACCATAAAACGTAGCCTATGCCAACTACATTCACAACCATCCAGATAAAAAAGCGGTACTCAAGCCCGGAGAAAAGCTGGATGCCCGATATTTCCTGTGCAATACCCAATGTAAAAGGGTTCATTAGGCAGCCTGCAAACCCTATTCCGGCGCCGATAAAACACATGCAAACGCCAACTATCGAATCGTAGCCCATTGAAATAGCCATAGGCACAAATATGATAACGAAGGCTATTGTTTCCTCGGCCATACCGAATATGGCCCCGAAAAAACTGAACATCAGCATCACTACGGTTATAATGATGTTATTAACTCCCAGGAACCGGATCAGCCTGTACCGGTTAAGAGTATTGCTTTTTTTCAGGAAGGAGTATACACCCATATCGATGGCTTTGCTTTCGTTGAGTAACCAGAAAGCACCCCCGAGAATCAGGATAAAAACAATAATCTTCGGGGACCGCACAAATCCTTTGTAGAAAGCGGAGAAAATCTGCCAGGTTTGCGGAACATTATCAATATAATGAAACGAATTGGCTTTAATAACCTCGCTGCTGCCGGCAGAAGTGGTAATTTTCTCGCGTTCGAATGCCCCTCCCGGGATAAACCAGGTTAAAACTGCTGCAACCAGAATGATTGAAAAAATAATGACGTAAGTGTGTGGTATCTTATATTTTGGAGCCATAAAGTCAGCATGTTTTTGATTTCAAATTTACTTGATTTACTGTATTTGATCCAGTAGCTTAGTTAGACAATTAAATTTTTAATGAGTGATTACCCTGGCAGTAAAACCTCTATGCAACTCCAACCATCAAAATAATGACCGGATAATCAGGGGTTATCAGCTATTAAAAGAGACTGCCTTGTGAGAGGAGCAGTCTCTTTTTGTAGTTTTCGCGGCGAGTATTGTTGATGAGTATCTGCGATCTAAAACGGACATGAAGTCTCACCTCAACGTTAACCCTGATCGCTTACTTAACAAGCAGCATTTTATTTGAAATAACCTGATTGTTAAACGCAAGCCTGTATGTATAAACACCAGCGGGTAAATCTTTTGCATCAAAATTTACTGTGTGCAAGCCCCTGGTTTGATTTGAATTTACCAGAGCATCTTTTTCAATTCCGAGTGCATTATAAATTTTTAAACTTATATTCCCATCAGCAGGTAACTGATAACTGATGGTAGTAGATGCGTTAACCGGGTTAGGGTAATTTTTCAGACCGAAATCGGAAAGTGGATTATCTTTCATTGAGGTAGTCAAAATATCAAACTTTTGTTGTGCTGCAGCAATGTTATTTAACATTGTTTGTTCATTAGTCCCGACAGCAATTGCATAAAATAAGGTTACGGATGCTCCCGGGCTTATGGCTGCAGAAGGCTGCGACGTTATAGTAACAGGTCCGTCAGCAGTGGTCGAAACATAACGTGGCTGCAAAGTCCCTTTAGTCATCCATGTATAATAATCAGCATCCACTGCATAACCGTCATACCATTCAAACGAATAGAGAGAATACAATGGTGCTGAAAGGAGTTTAACTCCAGCATTAGT
This sequence comes from uncultured Bacteroidales bacterium, assembly GCA_903887815.1. Classification (GTDB taxonomy): domain Bacteria; phylum Bacteroidota; class Bacteroidia; order Bacteroidales; family UBA4417; genus UBA4417. The sequence goes on from CAISRK010000032.1 coordinate 3,719, forward strand.
TGTCAGGCCCCTGTGAAACCGGATGACTCCCTGGGTGCTATTGTAAGTAATTGTGTCAAATCCATACACATAATTTATATATGGGATTATGTCCAATCCAATTAATGCATTCACTGCACTTGTTTCAGCATTCTTAATATTGAATTTCACAATAGTGTATGCGCCATTGGTCCAGCCGTAGGCATTGTATTTTACTAATACATTAGGGTGCGTTGTGGCAGTACCCCTGTCAATAGAACCATAGATTTCGAAATCACTCATAGTAGGAGAAGCTACCAAAACAGGTGCGTCGACGGGTTCAGCATCATTAGTATAGTCAAATACTTCTGTCGCAGAAGTCCCGACTAATATCGAAGCCCGTTCAATCTGCCTTTTGGCATCAGGAGTAAGAATCCGAATTCTCCCATATTGACTGATATTAACACTGATACCTCCGGTACTCATAGTTACCTGGGAATAACAATTTACGATGAAAAGCAACATTGTTGCTGCCAGAAAGAGTAGATTTTTTTTCATAATATTAGAAGTTTAGCAGGCTTAGTATTTGCGAATATACTAAATTTAAGTTTAAAATATCCGCTGGATTAGGGTTAAGTTGTTTTTATTTATGAGTTAATTAAGACAATTAAATAGAAACTGCTCCAGGAGCAGTTTCTATTTTCTTACAATTTAATCCAGGCAGCCAGCATAGCATGCGGGCTTACCCCTTTGAGCCAATCCTCAGGTCCTGAGCCGTCAAGATTCGCCCTGATTATTTTTCCATCAGGATTAGAGTTGGAGATTTTATAACTCCAGAAGAGTTTTCCCCGTTTATTATCAATGGCAATTCCCCAGGTGGCTTTTGTACCGAAATCCCCTATTTTCGATAAGGAGGTCCCATCAAGGTTCGACATATAAATTCCATTGTCGGGCATCAGTGTACCCGCTGAAGCATAACCGGCAATATAAACTTTACCGGTTTCGGTATTTACTTCAATGGCTGTGCCGTCGATATCAGGAATAGGTTCTGCTGAACCTGTTCCATCAAAATTAAGCGAGAAATACCCACCGGTATAATCAGTTTTATCATTGACCAGATATACTTTATTGGTTTTCGGGTCGTATTGCATATCAAGCGGGAATTCATATGCCGAATTATACACCTCCGGGTTTTTACCATCGAGGTCGCTGCGGAATATCCCACCCGGGCTGCCCCAGTATAGCTTATTTCCAACAATCATCAATGCCTCGGGCGATTGGCATATTTCTTGTCCTGCAACTGCGCCATCCAGAATTTTAAGAGGATTTGTCCCGTCAGCATCAAAACGGTATATTGTATTAATGGAATAATCCGATACATACACTTTGCTGTGCGCTGTATCCACAGTAATTCCATAAGGCCTTGGCAGGTTAACGGATGCAAAATCCTGTACCACAGGGGCATTGTCGTTCAGAACTACAAGGTGAGCACCTCCGTTGACAGGTCCCCTCGTTGTATAATACAGAACCTGGGTCAGTCCTGCATTAGGGTCTTTAATATTAATAACCATAGTTTTGATCAGTTGATTATAATATACATCATTAACAGCAGTGCAGGTAAGCTTTACAGTAAAGAGGCCAGGTGTACTGAAGGGAACAACCGGGTTAGCTTCGGTTGAGGATTGCCCGTTTCCAAAATCCCACAAATACCCTTTTGCATTTAATGATTTGTTGGTAAAGGTAACCACACAGGGAGCTTTACTGCTATTTGTAGCGCTATATGAAAAATCAGCTACCGTACTTGGTAATGGATTGCCGACTTCATATTTCTGGCATCCTGGCGCAAGAAACAGTGCCGGGAGCAACATGAGAAAATATATCAGATTCTTTTTCATATTCTTGTTTTTTTACCAGTTTGTTAATAACCGGGGTTTTTTGCCATCAGTTTGTTTGTCTGCAATTCACTCAATGGAATCGGGAAAAGGGTATAATCCTGATTGATTCCCAATAGCGGAACCGCTCTTTTGGTTCTTACCAGGTCGGACCAGCGGTGACCTTCGAACGCGAATTCATGGCGGCATTCTTTTTCAACAGCAAGTTTCAGATCAGCGATGGTAGCAGCTGAGGTATTAGCCAAACCTGCCCTTTTACGGATCACATTTATGTCAGCCTGAATCCCTGCCACCGAACCATTGGAATAGGCCAGAGCTTCGGCCCTGATCAGGAAGATTTCGGCCAGGCGAAACACATAAACATGATCAGTTCCACCTGAAACATCTTTATACTTAAATCCATACGGTTGCTTTGAAACTGTATCATAAGCAATAGTAGCTGCAAGCCTGAGAGTATCAGCCGATTCGTAACTCTGAATTAATCCGGCTTCAGGCGCGATTTCATATCGTCCCGATAAATTGCGTGAAAAGAAATATTGTGCCAGTCGAGTGTAGTTCTGAACATCAAAAACCACTTCGAAAATTGACTCCTGTGTATTTATTGTAGGAAGGAACAAACTTGCGTAATCAGCGGCAAGGGCATAACCTGCACTGTCAATTACGTAGGTGGCTTCAGTTATTGCAAGACCTGCTGATGGCTGGTCGCCTAATATCTGAAACTTCGACAGGTATACTTTAGCCAATAAGGCTGAGGCAGCATACTTATTAGCCCTGCCTTTTACTTTTGCTTTGGAGAGTTTGGCTTTCGCGGATATAAGATCGGCAATAACCTGAGTATAAACCTCCGATAAAGTGTTGCGTGCAATATCAATTTTACTCAGGTCCAATGTCGGCTGGGTTTGTATTGGTACCCCTCCAAAATAAGTTGCAAGGTAATAATGAAGCAAAGCCCTGATATAAAGTGCTTCTCCTTCATACTGGTTGCGCTCTGCCTGTGTTATATCTCCAATAGCGGGAAGTTTGACCAGGATATTATTTACACAGTTTATGCCGTTGTAAGCTCCCGACCACATACCTTCAACAATTGAATTCTCGGCAGGAATGGGTTTGGTTTCGATATGGCTGTATTCCATCATAGTGCCGGTGTGAGTGAGATTATCAGCAGCAATATCGCCGACAATCATGGCGTTAAGGTAATAAAGGCCTGTAGTCTGGAGCGCGTTATATGAGCCTATAAGTGCATGCTCAACTCCAGCTTTGTTTTTTATGGCATCTTCTGCTGCTACGCTGTCTGTAGGCTTAACATCCAATACTTTGTTACACGACATTACCATAAATGCCAGGACAATAAGGGGAAATATTATCTTTTTCATATGTTTTCAGATTTAGCTGTTAGAAACCAATGTTTAAACCAACCATGATTGTACGCGACTGAGGATAAGTAAAGAAGTCGGTACCCATGATGATATTATCGGTACTATAGTAATTTACTTCCGGGTCCATGCCTGAATAGGTGGTAAACGTGTATAAGTTTTGACCCGAAACATAAATCCTGGCTGATTTCAACCAAAGTTTATCAAGCAGGTTCTTAGGAACAGTGTACCCAAAAGTAACATTCTTAATGCGGAGGAAAGAACCGTTTTCAATAAACCTTGAGGATTTTAAACCATCAGCAATTCGTGGAATATCAGTAATATCACCCGGCTTCCGCCAAACACGCAAAACTGCTGTTGTTTGCTGGTCAAGGTCAGTTGGCGCCTGAAGATACATCCAAGTGCCATTATATACATCGTTTCCAAATACTCCGTGAAGGAAAAACGAGAAATCAAATCCTTTGTAGCCGAAAGTATTAGTTAATCCAATTGTGAAATCAGGATTTGGGTTTCCAGTAATTTCCCTGTCGTCGGTAGTGATAATTCCGTCATTATTCAAATCTTCGTAGACCTCTTTCCCTGTTGTCGGGTCAATTCCAAGAAATTTATAACCGACAAAAACCCCGATAGGCTCATCTTCCATTACCCAGTTGTTTCCACGACCCTGGTCGGTAATCGGCTGTCCATTATATAGTGTCAGGACCTTGTTACGGTTAGCTGAAAAGTTGAGTGATGTATTCCAGGTGAAATCGCTTTGTATGTTAACTGTATTCAGTACAAACTCAACACCCTTATTTTGCAAATCACCTATATTCGCAGTAATTGTGCTATATCCTGACGAAAGGGGTATCGGCCGATCAAGAAGCAGATCACTGGTCTTGTTGTAATACACATCAGCTACAATGCTTATCCTCTCATTTAATAAGCCAAGATCTATTCCAAGTCCGATCTGGCGAGTGGTTTCCCATTTCAGATCGGGGTTCGGCAACTGGGTTGGTTGTATACCCGATTGCTGGTTGTAGTTGTATCCTCCTTTGTACAAGCCAAGTGATGCAAAATCACCTATGCCGTCATTACCTGTCAAACCAAAACTGGTTCTGATTTTAAGATCACTGATAGCCTTAATGCTCTTCATAAAAGGTTCTTCACTGAGCCTCCAGGCAAAAGAACCGGCTGGGAAATACCCAAAGCGGTTGTTTACACCAAATTTTGAAGACCCGTCAGCCCGGGCTGTAAGCGTAAAGATATATTTATACATATAGTTGTACTTGAACTGGCCGAAGTAGGATGTCATACCCCTGTCGAGTGCCGACGTACTAGCTGCCCTGATTGTACCTGCAGAATTGATATATTGAAAATTTTCATTCGGAAAGTTTGTTGCCTCAATGTAGGTCGATCTCCTTGCATATTTTTCGAAACTGAATCCGGCCATTGCTTCAAAATTGTGGACTTTTTTCACCGTTTTTACATATTGAAGCACATTGCTTCCTACCAGGTTGCTAACATAGGTGGTTCCTTCAATTCCAATGCCATTGTATTTTAATCCCTGAGCAGTTGTTATCGGATCATACTCATGCTCGCGAAGATTGTAAATATCGGCGCTCCACTTGGTATTAAAAGTAAAACCATCCAGAAATTTATATTCAATATAGATATTCCCGTTATTACGGTTAGTGTATGCCATATTTTTTGTCTCATTAATTATAGATACCGGGTTGGCATAGGGACCATCTTCGTTATAGCTTCCGTCGGCATTGTAAACCGGGAAAATGGCTGGAATGGAAAGTGCATTTGGCAGAGGTCCGTACAAAGTTTGATCCCCTTCAACACGGTAGTTAATTGAGTAGGTCATCGATACACCTCCACCAATGGTCAGATCAGGTAATAATTTATGATCCACATTTATGCGGCCGCTGTAACGGTTAAAGGATGTGGATTTTACTGTACCATCCTGGCTATAAAGGTTTCCCGAAATAAATAAACGTGTTTTATCATTCCCGCTGCTTACCGATAACTCCGTATTTGATGTGGGAGCCACCTGCAGGATTTCATTCATCCAGTCGGTATCTGTACCCTGAACATCAGTTCCCTTAAATTCATTCCATTGGGCAGCATTCATCAAATCAGGAATCCTTTCAGCAGGCATGGTTTGCCAGCCATAGGAGGTACTTAGGTTGACGTTTGTTTTCTGTGCATTACCTTTTTTGGTTGTAATAAGAATGACACCATTTGATGCGCGGGCACCATAAATTGCCGTTGACGAAGCATCTTTAAGAATTGTAAACGATTCTATATCATTGGGATTCAGATCCGACATAGCATCGATCTCCTGCCCGCTGTACCCAATCTGTCCATAACTTCCGGTAATAGTTGGAACACCGTCGATAACAATAAGAGGCTGATTACTTGCATTAATTGAGCTGCCACCTCTCATTTTAATGGCATTCCTGCCTCCGGGAGTACCCG
>CAISRK010000033.1 GCA_903887815.1 uncultured Bacteroidales bacterium
ACTATGAGCTTTGTTGCCGACATTACCTCCCGAAAACTTGCTGATGATTTTGAAAACGAATTGCTTGATTTATCGGTTAAACTGACCGGTATTCCCGCTAACGAAATACATAAAGCTCTTAATCTCGCCTTAACCCGGATAGGAAGTTTCCTGTCTGCTGACCGTGCTTATATATTCGAAATCGATTCCAATATAGATACCATGAGCAATACCTATGAATGGTGTAGCGAAGGAGTAATGCCGCAGATTGACAATCTTCAGAATTTGCCATGCGATATATTCCCTATGTGGATTGAGACATTGCGTCAGAATGAAAATATTGTGATACCGGCGGTTCACCTGCTCCCTGATTCGTGGAAAGCAGAACGCGAAATCCTCGAAATGCAGGAAATAGAATCCCTTGTTGTGATCCCTATCCTTATCGATAACCAACTGGTAGGATTCGTTGGCCTTGATGGTATTGTAAAAAAGAAAGAGATTTACGATTCCGAAATAAAAATGTTCAGGGTATGGAGTAACCTTCTGGCCAGCCTGATCAAAAATCAAAAGATGGCCCTGATACTGAAACAGACCCACGAGAATTACGATACGTTTTTTAATTCAATTGGCGATTTTCTGTTTGTACTCGATGAGAAAGGAAATATATTGCATACCAACAGCACCGTTACCGACCGGCTGGGTTATTCGGAAAATGAGATTGCAGGAAAGAATATGTTAATGGTGCATCCTCCCGAACTGAGTGAAGAGGCAGCGCGTATTGTAGGCGAAATGATTGAAGGTAAAACCGATGCCTGTTATATCCCACTGCTTACAAAATCAGGCAGGTATATACCCGTCGAGACCAGGGTGACAAATGGTTTCTGGGATACCAAACCTGCATTATTCGGCGTAACCAAGGATATAACAAAACTTAAGTTGTCAGAGGAGAAGTTTGCAAAAGTGTTTTATCTCAACCCTTCGGCCTGCGGACTGAGTGACCTGGAAACAGGCAGGTACCTTGAAGTGAACGAAACATTTACCCAGCTCCTTGGTTTTACCCAGGAAGAAACTGTAGGCAAAACAGCTGTTGACCTGGGTTTAATGTCGGTGGAAACAATGGCAGACCTCAGAAGCAGGATATCGGGCGGTGAAAAGATTGTTAACCTCGAAGCAAAACTCAAAGCAAAAAACGGTGACATAAAATATGTGTTGTTGTCGGCCGAAAATATCCTTATTCAGGATCGGTTGCACCGGTTTACCGTGGTACACGATGTTACCGAACGGAAAAAGGCAGCCGAAGCTCTCATTATAAGCGAGCATAACCTTGCCGAAGCCCAGCGTATAGCTCATATCGGCAGCTGGGAGTTGATGGATTCGACCAATGAATTCAGCTGGTCGGACGAAACATTCAGGATTTTCGGCTATGAGCCGGGTTCAGTTAAACCCAATATGGAACTATTCCTGGAAAGAATATACCCTGAAGACCTGTCGCTTCTCATGGACGCCATCACCGATGCCAGGGTTTTCAGGCAGCCTTTTAGTCTCGAACACCGTATTATCCTTCCCGACGGGCAAATAAACATGGTTCATGAAAATGTCGAGCTTATGTACGATGAAATAGGCCAGGCAGGGAAGTGGTTAGGAACAGTGCAGGACATTACCGACCGAAAGAAGATAGAGGATAAGCTGCAGGATTCGTTACTTAAACACCAAAGCCTGATTGAACATATAGAGAATGTGAGGGAGAATGAAAGGGTGGCTATTTCGCGCGAGTTGCATGACGACCTGGGCCAGGCACTTACTGCCGTTAAAATCGATCTTGAAATTATCAAACAAAGTAAATCTATCGGCGATGTGATGGTAAAAGTGAATAAAGTATCCTCCCTTGTGAGTAAAACCATCAAAACCGTACAGCGGCTTACCTACCAGCTTAGGCCCGATATTATTAATGATCTGGGGCTTCCGGCTGCAATCGAATGGTATGCGAAGGATTTTGCAGTGAGAAACAATATAGAGGTCGAAGTTAAACTGTACCCGATGATAGATATTTCAAATACGGCATCGCTGCACATTTTCAGGATTTTCCAGGAATCACTCACCAATATTGCCAGGCATGCCAGGGCCAGCCAGGTATTGGTACATCTATATAAAACAGTTGATTCGATAAATTTCCGTATTTCCGACAACGGTACAGGAATAAACGAGAAAAAGATAAAGTCGAGGAAATCATTCGGTTTGCTTAGTATGCAGGAACGTACGGTTTACCTGGGAGGTAAATTTGCTATTTATGCTGCTGATGAAGGGGGAACTGTCGTTTTGCTTACATTTCCGCTGAATATAAATAAATAAAATTGTGAAGACCCG
>CAISRK010000034.1 GCA_903887815.1 uncultured Bacteroidales bacterium
GGATGGAAAAGGCCAAACCTAAAACCAAAAGCAGTATTGTGATAGGTGATTTCATAATTCCGGATATTCAGCGCGTTGTAAAAGCCCCGCAGTTTAAACTTAACGATAAATATTTTCATTCTCCGGTTCTAAACGCTGTAGCCGGTTTTTGCGGCTGAGCACTAAAGCACATTTCCAGTTCATTCAAACATAAAGGCTACAAATCCAATGGACACAAAAACCCATTAGCCTGGTTGCATAATGTGCAGAATTCCTTCAGTAAGGAAAATTCTATGTAAATGTAAGAAATTATTCCGCTTTTCACCGGTCAATTTATTTCAGCTCCTTGAAATCACAAGTTTTAACTAATTATACTCCTGATACCTGTTGAAGATTTCAATCTGCTTTAAACATTCCCTAGTGTAGATGAGCAGTTAACAAATCAGAATGTAAAATGTTCTATTCCGGAACCTGCCGTTCAACCTTCCAGGGCAGAATAGGCAAACACACTCATATATATACATTCAACTATAGAGTTTTCCTGTAAAAGATGGTTTTTACTTATATATATTCTAAATAGCAATAAAACTACAAGTTAACTATCGGAAATGAGTTGGAAATAACTAATTTTGCAGCCCGAAAAAATTGAATTTTTTATCTTTTTCCGTGTTATCCCATTAACAATACATAAACCAGGAGGGCATATGGCCATTACAAAATTAGAACAGATGTTTGATTTGCTGAAAAGCAAACCCAAGAAACGTATTTCAGTTGCTTTCGCAAACGATGCACACACCATCGAAGCAGTTTACGCCGCTGTCGAAAAAGGAATTGTTGATGCAACACTTACCGGCGACGAGGCATTAATCAGGAAAACCTGTGAAGAGCATCATATGGACGTATCCAGGTTTGAAATTCTGAATGAGCCCAACGAAGCCAAAGCAGCTACTCTTGCCGTTCAACTTATCAACGAAGGCAAAGCAAGCCTCCTGATGAAAGGTTCGCTCAGTACCGATAAATACATGCGTGCCATACTCAACAAATCTCTTGGTATTACCAACGAAGGTGCTGTTCTGTCGCACGTTTCGGTTATGGAGTTCCCTTCGTATCATAAACTGCTCACCATTGCCGATGTAGCCATTATTCCCCAGCCCGATCTGAAGCAGAAAATCAAAATGATCGATTACCTGGTTAAGGTTTCCAAAGCCATTGGTGTCGAAAAACCAAAAGTTGCTGTAATTGCTGCTACGGAACAAATGCTTGCCGGGATGCCTGCATGCGTTGACGGTGCTATCCTGGCCAAAATGAGCGATCGCGGACAGATGCCGGGCTGTGTGGTTGATGGGCCTCTATCACTCGATGCAGCCATTGATATGGAATCCGTAAAGATTAAAAAAGTTAGCGGCCCTGTTGCCGGTGATGCCGATTGCCTGTTGTTCCCGAATATCGAATCCGGAAATGTATTCTTTAAAGGCGGCACCAAATTAGCCGGCGCCGAACTGGCAGCTTACGTTGCAGGTGCACGTGTACCCTGTGTGCTCACTTCGCGTGGCGACAGCTCTTTAACCAAAACCTATTCGATTGCTCTTGCCGCTTTAATGGCATAACTAATAACAGGAATACCCTATGGAAGACTTTCGCATTCTGGCTATCAACCCGGGATCAACTTCAACAAAAATTGCGGTTTACCAGAACATGAACCCTGTTTTTGTAAAGAACATCACGCATGCCAGCGAGGAGTTAGCACAGTTTGAGCATATTGCCGACCAGTTCCATTTCCGCAAGGAAATAATTTACCGGGAACTGGAAGAAGCCGATATACAGCTGGATAAAATACAGGCGGTAGTTGGCCGGGGCGGTATGCTGAAACCCATTTCATCGGGGGTTTACCTTGTAAACGATGCCATGAAACTCGATCTTCATGAACATCCCATTAAAGAACATGCCAGTAACCTTGGCGGGCTGATAGCCGACGAAATTGCCGGATCGCTTCCCAATGCCAAAGCCTATATTGCCGATCCGGTTGTGGTTGATGAACTCGATGATATTGCCCGTGTTGCAGGTCATCCGCTGTTTAAGCGTATCTCCATTTTTCATGCCCTCAACCAGAAAGCCATAGCCCGCCAGCATGCCAAAAGCATAATGAAGCGTTACGAAGACCTGAACCTAATTGTAGTACATATGGGTGGAGGGATTACGGTCGGTGCTCATCACAAAGGGCGTGTTATTGATGTAAACCAGGGTCTCGACGGCGAAGGCCCGTTTTCGCCTGAACGAAGCGGCACACTACCTACCGGCGACCTGGTGCGATTCTGTTTCAGTGGCGAGTACAGCGAAAAAGAAGTTTCAAAAATGGTTGTCGGCAACGGCGGAATTGTTGCCCACCTTGGAACCAACAGCGCTTATGAAGCCGAGCAGCTCGCGCAGAACGGCGACGAAAAAGCAAAATTTATCCTCGAAGCCATGGCTTACCAGGTAGCAAAGAGCGTTGGATCGATGGTTCCTGTGCTAAAAGGTGAGGTAGATGCTATCTTACTTACCGGAGGCGTGGCTCATAGCAAGTGGATCACCAATATGATAATTGAGAGGATTTATAAGTTTGCACCCGTTTATATTTATCCCGGCGAGGACGAAATGCGGGCACTCGCTTTCAATGGCCTGATGGTACTAAAGGGAGA
>CAISRK010000035.1 GCA_903887815.1 uncultured Bacteroidales bacterium
GCTGTTGTATGTTGATCATATGGTTGGCAATGTCGACTGGGGCCAGATGAACACCTGGACGGAATTCTATGCCAGTGTGATGGGATTCAAACAATTGATTTCATTCGACGACAACGATATTTCGACCGAATACACAGCCCTTATGAGCAAGGTTATGTCGAACGATAACGGCTTTATCAAATTCCCTATTAACGAACCGGCAAAAGGAAAGAAGAAATCACAGATAGAGGAATATATCGATTATTACCGGGGCTCAGGCGTACAGCATGTGGCCATGGCTACCGACAATATAATGCAAACCGTTGGCGAACTGCGCAAGCGGGGCATCGAGTTTCTAACGGTGCCCGATTCCTATTATGAAACCGTTACTGAACGTGTAGGCCTGATTGACGAAGATCTTAAAGTGCTGAAGAATCTCGGGGTCCTGATCGATCGCGACGATGAAGGCTACCTGCTGCAGTTGTTTACCAAACCTGTTGAAGACCGCCCGACTGTTTTCTATGAAATAATACAGCGCAAAGGAGCAAAATCATTTGGAAAGGGAAATTTCAAGGCATTGTTCGAAAGCATTGAGAGGGAACAGGCGAGGAGGGGAACGTTGTAGGGAAGGGGTTGGGATTTTTGATTTACGATTTACGATTTACGATTTGAAGATTTGGGGATCGGAAACCCTGAAACCCTGAAACCCTGAACCCCTGAAACCAGCTACCAGCGACCAGCCACCAGAAACTTTTAATAAGTAACTTGATACAAGCAATACAGTAAACACAGGATAAAATAATTAGCTAATGAAATCGTGGATTGAGATTAAGCCCGGCAGTGATTTTTCGATGGCCAACATTCCGTTCGGAATAGGAGTTATTCCGGGCAGAGGCGCTGTGATTTGCACGCGCATTGGTGATAAAGTGGTGGATTTGTCAGGCCTCGCCCGCTTAGGGTACTTCGATTTGATTGGAATGAAGGTTGAAGATTTTGAGAAACCTGTCTTAAACGATTTTATTGCTAAAGGCCGGAAGTCGGCATGCCGTGTCCGCTCCCTTATACAGGAGTGTTTCACCAGGGGAAATGGCTCTGAACATGAAGTTTTATTAATCCGTGAAAAAGTTTTATACGATTACACCGCTGTCAGGATGCTAATTCCCCTGCTGGTCGGTGATTATACCGATTTTTATTCAAGCATTGAGCATGCCACCAATGTAGGCATTATGTTCCGTGACCCTTCAAATGCCCTGTTACCGAACTGGCGGCATATCCCTGTTGGGTACCACGGGCGCGCTTCGAGCATAGTTGTTTCAGGGGCCGAAGTCCATAGACCCAAAGGACAGGTAAAACCTGCTGATTCGGAAATGCCTGTTTTCAGCCCGACCCGGCAGCTTGATTTTGAACTTGAAACCGCTTTCATCATAGGCAGGGAAACCCAGCTGGGTGAAAGTATTTCAACTGCCGATGCCGAGGAGTATATTTTCGGCATGCTTCTCTTCAACGATTTATCGGCTCGCGATATTCAAAGCTGGGAATATGTTCCGCTTGGGCCTTTCCTCTCGAAGAATTTCGCATCGGTTGTTTCACCATGGGTGGTTACCCTTGATGCTCTCGAGCCATTCAGGTGTGCCGGACCGGAACAGAAGCCTGGAGTGCTGCCATACCTGGAATTTGAAGGCGATCGTAATTTTGATATAAACCTTGAAGTCCTTATCAAACCGGGTGAGGGCAACGAAGTTAGTGTCAGTAAATCGAATTACAGGTACATGTACTGGAATATGTGCCAGCAACTGGCACATCATACTGTAAACGGCTGCAATATGCGTGTGGGCGATCTCTGCGGAAGCGGAACCATAAGCGGCCCCGATCCCGGAAGCTACGGCAGTATGCTCGAGCTCAGCTGGAAAGGAACAAAACCCATACAGATGCCCGATGGCAGCGAACGGAAATTTATCAACGACAACGATACCGTCATCATGCGCGGTTATTGCGAAAATGAGGAAGTACGAGTCGGATTCGGCGAGGCTGTTGTGACGATATTGCCGGCTAAATAGGAACTGGTTTCTGGTTGCTTGTTTAGGGTAACTGGTGTCTGGTTTCCCTTCGGTGAGCTCGCTACGCTCGGCTCTGGTAACTTTGAACACCCCAAACTATTGTCAACTGTCAATTGTCCATTGTCAATTTCTCATCAACCCATCAACCCATCAACCTATCAAC
>CAISRK010000036.1 GCA_903887815.1 uncultured Bacteroidales bacterium
ACACCTCTTCACACAGGTTCAATTTTTGGTGCGGCTGAACTATTGTCGAAAATTGTAATATATTTGTAGCTCTGAGTAATCAGCCTTGCTGAGTGAATAGGTTAAGGTGTAAAGTTCAGATTTTCAGATTTCTATTTAATTATACCGGCAGTATCCTGTACTTTAACTAAACCACCTATCCCTTGGAATGTACATATAACCAGGTAGATCCTCAGTATGAAACCAATCAGGGGTTAAACTACAGGCTCTCCGTTCTTCTTTGCCAGGATGGATTCTTGTTCCTTGTAACTCATGTGCTTTCTCACCAGGTTTTAAAAATTGCTTCATATAAACTCGGGCACGATGATGTTAAATACAATGGGCTTGCCGGCTGGCCGGTAAACGCCTACGAGTATTTCTCCCTGATCCGAAAAATCGATTTCCTGCATCTCAGCTACAGGCAGGTTGATATCGCAATTGCATCCTTTAAAATTGCGACCGCTCCTCAGGAATTTTTCACTCCATCCAACACACTGGATTTGGTTTCAGCCACACACTCTGTAAATCCTGATGATGAAATTCTTGTTGAGCCTATTTTCGATCGGGGCCCTGCTATTGCGATACTTATACCGGGTTATGTGAGGGAAAACTGTATGAGGCTGTTTCCCGGCGCAAAACTGCGCAGTGCACCGGCAGTTTTTGTAAAGGGTGTGATGCGGAATCATTCGCAGCTTATTTCACGCCAGGTATTTATCAATATCTATCGTGAGTATTTCGAGATTACCGTTATACAGGGTGAGCGATTGCTTTACCTGAACGCATTCAGGTATTCAGCGCCTTCGGATGTGTTGTATTATGTGATTTTTGTGCTCGAACAACTGGGTTTTGTTCCTTCCGAACAGGACGTTACACTAATGGGAAATGTTGCTCAATCATCAGCAATAGCGGAAGAACTAAAAATGTACTGTGGTTCGCTGCATTTCGCCGGATGTCCCGAAGCACTTCATTACAACGAAGCCTTCAACGATGTAGCCATGCATCAGTATTTTACACTTTTAAATATTCCGTTATGCGAATAATAAGCGGAAGCCATGCCAGAAGGGTACTCAGGCCGCCCCTGGGATTGCCGGTAAGGCCTACCACCGACCTTGCCAAGGAAAGTTTATTCAATATCCTGAATAACTATATTGATTTTGAAGATCTGAAAGTACTCGACCTCTTTGCCGGTACGGGTAATATTTCGTACGAATTTGCTTCCCGCGGTGCCGCCCTTGCCTTATGTATCGAACTGAACCGGAAATGCGCTGATTATATTTCGCAAACGGCTACCGAACTAAAATTCTCCAAGCTTTCGGTCATACAGGCAAACGTATTTACATTCCTGTCCCGTCCGGCAGGGAATTATGATGTAATTTTTGCCGATCCTCCCTACGATATGCCGGAACGGGAAAAAATTCCACAACTGGTATTTGCCAACAACTGGCTTGCCGACGAAGGCTGGCTTATAGTAGAACACGACAACAGCATCAGTTTCAGCGATTATCCCAATTTTTCGGAGATACGCCGTTATGGGAAAGTCCATTTTTCGTTCTTTACGAAACCAGGGGCTGAGGAACAGAAAGAAATCTGAAATTTATAGCTTTTGCACAAAACTGGTAGCGAATGTTTTTACATCCGCCATCTACCATCCCACATCCGACCTTTTGTCGATAATATCAACTGTCGGTCAAGTTCAAATAGCCATGTCTAAATCGAAATCACCTCAGGAATAAACTGGTCAATACTACCCCCGTGTTTATGCACTTCGCGCACTATCGACGATGTAACCATAACATATTCAGGTAGAGTAAGCAGGAAAACCGTTTCGATGGCCTCATCCAGTTTGAGGTTTACCTGTGCAACGGAGCGTTCGAATTCAAAATCGGCTGATGTGCGCAGTCCGCGGATAATATAACTGGCGTTTGCTTTCCTGCAGAAATCTACGGTTAAGCCATTGTAGCTTTCAACACTTACCTGTGGTAAATCGCTGAAAACCTGTTTGATCCATTCGAGCCGTTTCTCAACCGGGAAATACCCGCTTTTATCGGCATTTACCCCGATAGCAACTATAATTTTATCGAACAAAGGTAAGGCACGCCTTACTATCGATTCGTGGCCGCGGGTAATAGGGTCGAATGAACCCGGGAAAACTGCGATTTTCATACAACTATTTTGTGCAAAGTTAAAAACATATATTCAAATTGCTACCCTGGCCGGCAAATGATCAGGCTATTGCCAGCTATTCAGGCATATAGGCTTTCCATAATTGCTGAAGCGAAGCATAAGTGTTCAGGATAGGGATTGAAAGTTCGTCTTTCGTAAACCATTTTGCTTCTGAAATATCTTCTTCTGTCTGAGGTACGAGGGGTTGTGGCTCATGGCAAAGCATTTCGAACCAGTAAGTCTCTTTTAAAACAGCGCGGCCGTGACGGTCAGTATAAATATGAAACGAAGACGGGAGTTGTTTTGTGATTGTAAGGCCTTTCAGCCCGGTTTCTTCACAAACCTCGCGTAGCGCACCTTCGTGCACCAATTCTGATTTATGCAGTTTGCCTTTCGGTAAATCCCACACACCAAGCCGTTTAATAAACAGGTACTCTCCAGGGTGATTTCGTACTATGCCGCCTGCAGCTTCAATCCGTTTGAACAGACTGTTAAATTCAAGGCAAGCTATTTCAAAATCGACTCCCGCTAAAATCCAAAGTGTTTTACAGCCACCGGCTTCGATAAACCTTGCGTACACAACTTCAATGGATTGCCTGCCTGCATACTGAATTACAATATCATTGTCTTGGTTTTCAGGCTTGTCGATATTACGGCAAATAATTACTGCTTTGTCATTCAAAAAAACTGTATACCTTTGTGCCATGAGAAAGAATTTTGAAGAAACCGCCCTTTATATGGCTGAATCGCTTTTGCAAATTAAAGCAATAAAGCTTGATAATGCGAATCCTTTTACCTGGGCTTCAGGTATAAAATCCCCGATTTATTGCGACAACCGCCGCACTTTATCCTATCCGAAAATCCGCACTTATATCCGCCAGGAGTTTGTAAAACTCATAAATGAAGAATTCGGCACTGTTGATGTGATTGCAGGCGTTGCTACAGGTGCAATTGCAATCGGGGCATTGGTTGCTCAGGAGCTAGGCCTGCCTTTTGTTTATATCCGTTCCGAAAAAAAGAGCCATGGTCTTGAAAACCAGATAGAAGGTGTGGTCGAAAGCGGCCAGTCGGTTGTAGTGATCGAAGATCTTATTTCTACCGGGAAAAGCAGCCTCAATGCAGTATATGCCCTGCGCGAAGCTGGTTGCAATGTTAAAGGAATGGCCGCTATCTTTACATACGGCTTACCCGATGCTGAAGAAAGTTTTAAAGCCGCCAACTGCATTTTACACACTCTTACCAACTATAATTTCCTGATAAGAAAAGCGCTCGAACAAAACCAGATTAAGGATTCGGATATGCAGTCGCTCATACAGTGGCGCGAAAATCCAAAAGCGTGGGGACTCGATAAATGAGCAGGCGCATCCAAAGTCAATGGACAGATATAGCCTGTGCGCCGGAAAAAGTTTTCAATTTCCTGGGCAATTTCGATAATTTCGAAAGTTTACTGCCTGACCAGATTGAAAACTGGCAGTCAACGGGCGATTCGTGTTCATTCGATGTAAAAGGATTAGCCAGCCTCGGTTTTAGAATTACTTCTAAAATGCCTTTTACTAAAATTTGCATGATCGGTGAAGGTAAGCTCCCGTTCAATTTCACATTTGATACCGAAATTGTAGAAATAGCCCCGGGCAAATGCCAGGTTCTTGCTGTAATCGATTCCGATATGAGCCATTTTATTGCTATGGTGGCTGAAAGGCCCCTTCAAAACTTTATCGATCTTATAGTCGTAAAACTTAAAGAGGAAATGGAAAGCTAATTGCTTCTTTTGTTTATAAAATTGGTATTACAAAGAACATCCCGGCAGGTACTTATACCTGCTGTTTTTATTTAGTCTGCATAACAAATATATTTATTGTGAATCTATATAAAGTTTGATTTATATTTGCCTTTTGCTTTGAACTTATCGTTATGTTAAACCAGTTTCATGTTTATTGTAATGATATACAGCAAAATAAATAAAATATTTCAACCTTTCAAAACTCTGAAATTTGGGAGAACTATACAATCGCCTTGCTTCGGATATCAGGTTTGTCGAAAGCCTTAAAGCCTGTATTAATTGCGGCACCTGCACGGCAATTTGCCCGGCAGCTGAATTCTATGCCTACGATCCGCGTGTGGTAGCCACCACCGTACAAACCCAGGACGATGAGAAGATCCGGGAACTCCTTGGCAGCGATGTAATCTGGTACTGTGGCGAGTGCATGTCGTGCAAAACCCGTTGTCCTCGCGGTAATGCCCCCGGCCTGCTCATCATGGCCCTGCGCGGGCTCTCGCAGGACCTTGGATACTTCACCGAATCGGAGAAAGGCCGCCAGCAACTTGCTGTTAAACGCATTATCGGCGACCAGATTTTATCCTCAGGTTACTGCGTTCGGCCCGATATTGTTGACCCGGCTTTGCATCCTGAACAAGGACCCGTATGGGAATGGGAACATAAAAATCTCGGACCTGTACTCGATAAGCTAGGTGCAAATTACAACGGAGACGGCGCTGGCGCATTACGCAAAATATCGGACAGCGACCTCGACGAGCTAAAAAGGATTTTCGAAATTACTGGCGGTAAAGAACGTTACGATAATATCGAGGCTTTTTCAAAACTGAAAGCCGATGAAATGGGTCTTGAATTCGGAACCGATACCACCAGCGACTACGTACAGCATATTTATACTGCCAACAATCAAAAACATAACCACGAATGAAGCTGGAAGGAAAGAGACTTATTTGGCAGGAATACCAGAAAGAGATAGCCGACGATCACTATTTTTATGCACGCAGCTGCATAAGGCAGACATTTTTCCCCGGTGCTGAAGCCGTTTTTGTAAAAATCCTGAAAGAGGAACTTGGTAAGGATATTCATGACGAAAAACACCATACTTCCTGTACCGGTATAGGCTACCACTCGGATGTGGTGCCTTTCGATACCACTATGACCGTTGTTGCCAGGCAGTTTGCCCTGATGACCGAAGCCGGATACGAAAACTATGCTGCCTCTTGTGTTACCAGTTTCGGACTATATACCGAAATTCTCGATACCTGGCATCATTTCCCCGAAACCGAAGCGAAAATCAGGGAATTCCTGTTCAAAGCGACCGGGCGTGAATTTAATAAACCGAAAAACCTGGCCCATGCCAGCGATATTGTTTATAAATTCAGGCACCAGATTGCCGGCAAGGCTAAATATAAGCTTGTTGATAAAGATACGGGTGAACCCTTAAAAGTAGTTGAACATATTGGGTGCCATTATTCGAAAATGTTTCCACACAAAGGAATCGGTGGAGCTGAGTACCCTTATGTACTGTCAGGAATGATTGAAGCCTGGGGAGGCGAAGTGATCGATTACCCCGAGCGCCGCCATTGCTGCGGGTTTGGGTTCAGGCAATACCTGGTGCAGGCTAACCGTGGTTTTTCGCTTTCATGCTCTAAAAAGAAATTCGATTCGATGGAGCCCTATGAGCCGGATATGATCATTACCAACTGTCCCGGATGCCCCATGTTCCTCGACCGCTGGCAATATGCTCTCAGTGAGATGGAAGGGAAAACCTATGGGAAGGGGAAGAACGGAATTCCTGTTTTTACTTACGAAGAAGTTGCCGGTTTGATTATGGGATACGATCCCTGGGAAATCGGGCTGCAGGTACACCAGGTCCCGGCCGAACCCCTTCTGGAGAAAATAGGAATACCATATGATCCGGACCGTAAATTTAAAGGGAAAAACGGGGAAGATCTCGGGATGCCGGAATCACCGTCGTATCTCAAGTTTTATGCGGATAAATAAGTCTTCATAAAGACCCGGGTTCCAAATTCAAGTAACCGGGATCCAAGACTCAAATTCCAAGACATAAACCTATCAACCCATCAACCCATCAACAATCTAAAACCCTGAGTAACCATGTATATCTAAATAGCTTGAAACACTGAAACACTGAAACTTCTAAACACGGGCAGCACATTGAACCCATAGCAGAGCCACTGAAAAGCATTAATAAGGATAAACGCCCCCAAAATAAACATGCCAAAACACGTAATTGTAATAGGTGCAGGACCTGCAGGACTCGAAACATCGGCTAACCTGGCAAAACTGGGAATTGCCGTTACACTGGTCGAGAAGGAAGAATCTACAGGCGGGCATGTAAAACAATGGCATGCTCTATTCCCTGCCTTGCTTCCGGGGACAGAAGCCCTCGATGCGATCCGCAAAGGAATGCCCGAAAATGTAAGGGTGCAAAATAAAACAACGGTTACAGGTATTGAAGCGGTTAATAATTATTTTACAGTTTCGGGCCACAATGGCTGGCAGGAAAAGGCGGATGCAATAGTTTTCGCAACTGGTTTCCAGCTTTTCGATGCACGCCGCAAGGAAGAATACGGTTATGGGATTTATGAAAATGTAATTACTTCAGCCGACCTGGAAGAAATGTTTGCCACAGGCAAAAGCCTTGTGAACCGCCACGGGAATAAACCCGAAAGGATCGGATTTGTGCATTGCGTAGGTTCCCGCGATGAGAAAGTGAATAACCTGCATTGCTCCAAGGTATGTTGTATTACCGCAGTTAAGCAGGCTATCGAAGTTAAACAGATGCTTCCCGAAGCGGAGGTTTTCTGCTTCTATATGGACCTTCGGATGTTCGGCCGTCATTACGAGGAACTTTATAAGGAAGCGCAGGAAAAATACAATATCCAGTTTATAAGGGGCAGACTAAGCGAATCAGCGGAGGACCAGGATGGAAACATTGTTCTGAAGGTGGAAGATACCCTTCTTGGAAAACCTTTACGGATTAAGGCCGGGCTGCTTGTACTTATGGTTGGTATGGAACCTTTGGCAGGAACCAAATCACTTGCCGACAAGCTTGGTCTTACTAAAGTTCCTGATGGGTTCATCCAGCCTGCCGATGAAGTATTGCAATCAAACTTTACCGAACTTCCCGGCGTTTTCGTTGCCGGAGCATGTTCAGGGCCCAAATCAGTTTCCGACACTCTTGCCGATGCCCGTTCAGCAGCACTTGCTGTAGCCGGTTTTTTAAAATTATAAACCGGAAGCATGGAAAAGAAGGCAAGGCAATTCGGATACACCATTACCCGCGACAGGCAGATCGATTACGATGCCAACAAGCACGATATAAGTAAAATTGTGGCTGCCGCCGAACCTTCTCTGAACCTGTGTATTTCGTGCGGAACCTGTTCGGCTACCTGCTCCGCTGCCTTGTTTACTGATTTCAGCCTGCGGCATGTTATCCTTCTCTTGCGAAGAGGCGAAACCAGCGGTCTTGCTAAAGAAGTTGCAAAATGCATGCTTTGCGGTAAGTGCCAGCTAGTGTGCCCGCGCAATGTGAGTACACGCAATCTTATTATCCAGATAAGCAAAGCTGTAATACCCGCACAGCTATGACCTTCGACCTCTTTGTGCTTCCGTTTTTTCTGGGCTTGCTGTTCCTGCTGGCTGTTCTGTTTATCAAATACAGCCGGTGGATAGCAATGATGAGTGGCCCGGACCGGGTAAAAGCCGGGATGGCTCTTTTTTCGGTAGGAATGCTGAAGACGATGTGGGAAGTCTTCCTCGAAAGCTTGTTGCATCGCAAGATGTTCAAAAGGAATCCTTTGCTGGGATACATGCACATGAGTTTTGCACTCGGCTGGTTCCTGCTTATCGTAATGGGTAACCTGGAATCGCGTGTATACAGTGGTGGGCACATCAATCCACCGTATTACCCCATTTTTCTGAAGTTTTTTATTCACGATAAGAGGGTGCTCCCTTTCGAAATATTCACTTTGCCAGGGTTTTTCAGGTTCACTATGGATCTGATTTTGCTTTTTGTGCTCTCAGGCCTTGTTCTTGCTATTTTCAAACGTACCCGTTCCAGATGGTTTGGGATGAAACGTGCCACGAAGCACAATAAATTAGATAAATGGGCAATTACTTCTCTATGGCTTATATTCCCCATGCGTTTGCTGGCTGAAAGTTTTACTGCAGGTTTATACAAGGGCGGCGGTTTTATTACCAATTCGCTCGGTAGTATTTTTGATGCCGTTCTGCCGCTCCAGTACCTGGCTTATCCTGCGTGGTGGGCCTACTCGACCATGCTCGGGGTTTTCTTTGTCACCCTTCCATGGAGCCGGTTTATGCATATTCCTACGGAGGTCATGCTGATTTACCTGCGTAATGCAGGGATTAAGCAGGGTAAATATCCCGGAAGTTTTGCCGAACTTGAATTGCGCGCCTGTCCGCGCTGCGGGGTATGCATCGATGTGTGCCAGATGAACGATGCCGGGCTGAATGGTTCAACCGCTGTTTATTTTATCCGTGCTTTGCGCGAAAACCGCGCCGAAGTGCAACTTAACTCCAATTGCATGATGTGTGGACGTTGCCTGGAGGCTTGCCCGGTTGGAATTGATACGCTTGGTTTACGGGTAGGAGCAAGGAGCGTGGATAATATAATGGTAGCCTCCGATTTCAGCTATCTTCTGCCTCAACCATCTGTTAAGCGGAAAGCGGATGTTGTGTATTTCGCCGGTTGTATGGGTCATCTTACGCCTGGAGTTAAAAATGCTATGCAGAAGATTTTTAAAAATGCAGGGGTGAATTATAATTTCATTGACAAGGATGGTTCCATTTGTTGCGGAAGGCCTTTAAAACTTGCTGGATTAAAAGATGCTGCATCCAAACTAACAGATGAAAATACCCTGAAAATCCTTGAAACGAGAGCAGACCTACTGGTTACTTCCTGCCCGATCTGTTATAAGATTTTTAGTGACGATTACAAGCTCAAAGGGATGCAGGTAATGCATCATAGCGTATATATCGACAAACTTGTAACCGAAGGCCTTTTAACTCTGCAGCCTTCCGCCCTGAGAGCTGTTTACCACGATCCTTGTGAACTTGGTAGGGGTTCGGGAATATACTTAGAGCCACGAAATGTGCTGAAACAAATAGCCGAAGTTGCCGAAGTTGCCGAACATGGAGTGAATTCGCTTTGTTGTGGTGGCAGTATAGGCGAACTGGGGATGAACTCCACCCAGCGGAACACCATTCGCGACGGCGCCTTGAAAATGCTTTGCGAGCCACAGCCTGATGTGCTGGTTACAGCCTGTCCCTTATGCAAAAAGACTTTCGATTCCGGCAACCAGGTTGCTGTAAAGGATATTGCCGAAATGGTCGCTGAAAGTATGACTATTAATCGTCAGCCGGTCAATAACAAAGAACTTGTTGAGGCCTGATTCGTTTAACTTAAGCTATCCTTATTTTCCATGAATTTCGAATGATGCAGATTATTGCAGGCGTTATGGTAGCTTTGTGAAATCTTTAGTATGATATGTTTTTCAAATAAATCCTGTTTTAAATCATATCTGGTAATTGTATGCAGATCATTTGCTGCCAGGATTCAGTTATAAACTATTTATTTACGAACTCATTGAAAATGGGTAGCGGCTCAGATAAATATTCCGAAAAAACTGTTCCAGGTTCATTTACTCATATATTCTGAGTATTAAATCAGAGCTGAATTATACTAAGATTGCATTATTATACAGATGTAATTAGCTGAATACAAGTAAGATGAAATAATAGTGAAAATATTTTTTCAAAACCCTGATTGATTTTTTAAAAATGTTGTATATTTGTACTATATAACTAGTACAAATATACAATAATACCATGATAAATTTTATTTTAGACCCGGGTGGCGGAACGCCTTTCTACCGGCAGATCATTGACCAGATAAAATTTG
>CAISRK010000037.1 GCA_903887815.1 uncultured Bacteroidales bacterium
CCCCCACCACCACCACCACCACCACCTGCAGAACTTCAGCAGAAAGTTAAATTTGTGGCTCCTGTTGTAACTACTGAGGAAGTTGTGGAAGATGCTGACATCTTTAACCAGGATGAACTCTCCCAGACGGGCAATGTAGCTGTTGACGTTCAAGAAGAAGTAGCCCAGTCTGACACAAAAGAGGAAGTAATTGAAGTTGAAGAAGCAAAACCGGTTTTCACCATTGTTGAAGAAATGCCTTCATTCCCTGGAGGAGAAGCCGAACGCAATAAATTCCTTGCCACAAACATTGTATATCCTCAGCAGGCTACTGAAAACGGTATCCAGGGTACGGTATATGTTTCGTTCGTTGTCGACTCCAAAGGGAATGTAACCGACGTTAAGGTTCTTCGCGGAATAGGCGGAGGATGCGACGAAGAAGCTTTACGCGTTGTAAAAATGATGCCACAGTGGCACCCGGGTAAACAAAACGGGAAAAACGTACGCGTACTGTTCAACATGCCTATTTACTTTAAACTTCAGGGTTAATAAGAAGTTTTACTCTATATAAAACGCCGCCTCCGTTAAAAGGGCGGCGTTTTTTTATACCGGATCCGTTAAAACAACAATCTACGGGTACTTTTTACAACTCCTACTCCATCCCTATTTAAATGAAAAATGAATATCCAAATTCAATATATTTGCGTCTTGTTGAAACCTGAAATTCAATTCCAGTTTATTAATGACTGGATGTTTCCAAAACAGATTGAAGGTTTATTAAGACATTGAAAATGAAAGTTACAAGTAATCATTTCGGAACCTTACCCGACCAAAGAGAAGTACTACTGTTTACTATCGAAAACAACAAAGGAGTTTCGATAGGACTTACAAATTATGGAGGTACAATTGTTTCGCTTAATGTTCCGGATAAAAACGGCATTTGTGCTGATATAGTCCTTGGTTTTACCGAGTGGAACGACTGGGTTAAAAATGAACCTTATTTTAATTGTATAATCGGCCGTACCTGCAACAGGATCGCAAATGCATACTTTAGTATTGACGGTGAGGACTTTAAGGTAAGTGCCAATTTTGATGGTTTCCAGTTACATGGCGGATTCGAAGGATTCAATAAAAAACTCTGGAATGCATCAGTTATCGAAACTCCCGATTCGGCAGGTGTTTTATTAAAATACCTGAGCCGCGACGGCGAAGAAGGATTTCCAGGTAATCTTTTTGTGACTGCCACTTACCTGCTGAATAACGAAAACGAGTTTTCACTGGAATTCCAGGCAACGACTGATAAAGCTACACCTGTCAACCTGACGAGCCATGCCTATTTCAACCTCAGTGGTGAAGGTAACAGCAGCATTTACCAGCACCGGCTCACCCTTAAAGCTGATCATATAACCGCAACCGACGGCAACAATATCCCCACGGGTGAATTTGAAGCAGTTGCAGAAACTCCTTTCGATTTTACGATTTCACGGGAAATAGGCGAACGGATCCAACAGCTTTATAAAGGTTACGACAACAATTTCGTTTTGTGGAACCAGTCGGGCGCGATGTCACTTGCCGCCAGGGTGCAGGAACCAGTGTCTGGAAGAATCCTTGAAGTATATACAACCGAACCCGGAATCCAGCTGTATACAGCCAACTGGTTCGACGGAAGTTTGATTGGGAAATGTGGAAAGCCACACTTCTCCCATTCCGCTTTCTGCCTCGAAACACAGCATTTCCCCGATTCGGTGAATCATCCCTCTTTCCCAAATGTTATACTTCGCCCCGGTGAAAAATTCATTTCTAAGACTTGCTGGAAATTTTCGAACCAATAAGATGATGCCATTATTAAGCTACCTGTTCTAAATTCAAACGCTAATCTCAAAACCTCTATGAATTTAACCTGGATCGACTGGAGTATAATACTTGTTTTATTCATGATGATGCTCGGGATGGTTTTCCTGAGTAAAAGCCTGATGAGAAGCGTAAGCGATTTCCTGGCCACAGGGCGGACAGGCGGCCGGTACATCATTTCGATGTTTCATGGCACTGCTGCTTTAGGAGCTATCACAGT
Source organism: uncultured Bacteroidales bacterium (assembly GCA_903887815.1). Taxonomy (GTDB): domain Bacteria; phylum Bacteroidota; class Bacteroidia; order Bacteroidales; family UBA4417; genus UBA4417. The sequence goes on from CAISRK010000037.1 coordinate 2,051, forward strand.
TGTGGGTGCCCTGGAGCAGAATTTCAACGCAGGCTTCAATTCACGATGGTGGGAAATGCCTACGGCCGTAATACTTGTTACAATAAGCGTTACAGGCTGGGTTGTTTATCGTTTCAGGCAAACACGGGCGCTTACCATGGCACAGTTCTTCGAAATGCGATACAGCCGGTCGTTCCGAATTTTTGCCGGGATGCTGGCATTTCTTTCAGGGATAGTGAATATGATTATTTTCCCGGCGGTAAGCGCCAAGTTCTTTATCTATTTCTGTGGCATACCCGAATTAGGGCACCTGGGCCCTAATTCCGTGACCTACATTCTCACCACTGCTGTTATGGTACTGGTACCACTTTATTTTATTTTCACAGGCGGTCATGTTGCGGTAATGTTTACCGATTTTATCCAGGGCGTTTTTGTAAATATTGTTTTCGTAATAATAGTAATCCTCCTGCTGGTACAGGTTGGCTGGACGGATATAGGCGAAGCCATGAAAGCCGCTCCTGCCGGACAATCGCTTATAAACCCGTTCGATGCGGGCGAAGTCCAGGATTTCAATCCATGGTTCTTTTTTATCGGAATGTTCGGCCTGATCTATACAAAGCTTTCGTGGCAGGGAAATTCATCCTTCAATATTGCGGCCAAGAGTGCCCACGAAGCTAAAATGGCGGATGTATTAACCAACTGGAGACTCGTTCCCCAATGGGGACTTTTCCTGATGATAGTGCCGGTTATTGCATACACTATTTTTCATCATGATAATTACAAAGTAATTGCCGACAGTATAAACCATATGCTTGCCGGGTTTGCCCCTGCTGATCAAAGCCAGCTGAGGGTGCCTATGGTATTGAATTACCTGCTTCCTGTCGGGCTGAAAGGAGCATTTGCAGCAATCATGCTTGCGGCAGCCATTACCTGCCACAACACTTATATGCACTCCTGGGGCAGCATTTTAATACAGGATGTAGTAATGCCCATACGGCAGAAGGCTTTTGAGCCTAAAGAGCATATGAAATACCTGAAATTGTCGATCCTTGGTGTGGGAATTACAATATTTGTTCTCAGCATCCTGTTTCAGCAAACGGAAAAGGTCTTCCTTTTCCTGAACATATCAGGAGCCATATTTGTCGGTGGATCAGGTGCTGCAATAATCGGTGGGCTTTACTGGAAAAAAGGCACAACTCCTGCCGCATGGGCAGCAATGATTACCGGGGCACTTACAGCAGGTGTAAATATTCTCCTGAAACAGTATGTAGAAAGGTACCCTATAAACGGTCAGTGGGGTTGGTTTATGGCCATGGTACTTGCTTCCGTGGTGTATTTTGTAGTATCGCTGCTTACGCCGCGGAAAGCTTTTGATCTCGATAAATTACTTCTTCGCGGGCAATATGCGGTACAAGATGATGCAATAGCCGGAAGCAACGAGGTAGTAAAAGGCTGGAAGGTCCTGGCACCAACCAAAGAATTTACCCGTGGCGATAAAGCTATTTACTGGGCCACTACAGGTTGGACAGCAGCCTGGGTAGTTGTTTTCGTGATCGGCACTTTATTCTATTTCTTTGTAAAGCCGTTTACAAATGATCAATGGCTGACTTTCTGGAAAGTTTACACCTATTTTTTCCTTGGAGCCTCAATCATAGTGACTATCTGGTTTACAATCGGCGGATTTAAGAACCTGGTGGAAATGATTCATGCCCTGCGACATAATATACGCGACCATAAGGATGATGGGTTTGTGGAGAAGGGAGAAGGGAGAAGGGAGAAGGGAGAAGGGAGAAGGGAGAAGGGAGAAGGGAGAAGGGAG
>CAISRK010000038.1 GCA_903887815.1 uncultured Bacteroidales bacterium
ACATCAACCGGTTTTATCGACCGCCTGCTGGTTACAGCCGAAGCCTACCATATTCCTGCAGCCATTGTGTTTAATAAAATAGATATTTATACCGATGAGGCTAAAGAGCGTTGTACCGAACTGATGAATTTATACTCCTCACTGGGATATCCCGCCTACGCTGTTTCATCCCTGACAGGAACCGGGATTGCAATGTTGCGGGAGGAACTTCGCGACAAGGTAAACTTGTTTGCCGGGCATTCAGGTGTGGGGAAATCGGCCATGATCAATGCGCTCGATCCTTTATTGAAAATTAAAACAGGCGAAATTTCCTCGTACCATAACAAAGGAATGCATACCACAACCTTTGCCGAGATGCATCCGCTCTCGTTCGGCGGGTTTATGATCGATACCCCGGGTATTAAGGAATTTGGCCTTGTTCATTTCGAAAGCCAAGAGGTAGGGGAGAGGTTTCCCGAATTCCGTGCCCTGCTGCACGAATGCAGGTATAATAACTGTACCCATGTCCACGAGCCGGGTTGCGCTGTTAAATTGGCCCTCGACCAGGGGAAAATACACCCGGAACGATACCGTAATTACCTCGGTTTACTAAATGACGAAAACCTGGATGTTACTGATTATGTGTAAGAAGCAGTGGTTTCAATGCGGCTTAAATTGTATTTCAGATTAATAAAACATTGAATGAGAGCAGTTATTCAACGAGTTACTTCCTGTGTTCTGAGCATCGGAGGCCGTGAATACAGCCGTATCGGCAGCGGAATTCTTGTGCTTTTGGGTGTTGAGGAAGCCGATTTGCCTGAGGATACCGAATGGCTTTGCAATAAGATAGCCGGCTTACGGATTTTTGACGATGCCAGCGGTGTAATGAACCTCGATGTACGCGAAACCGGGGGCGAAATAATGGTTGTAAGCCAGTTCACGCTCCATGCAAGCACGCGGAAAGGCAACCGTCCTTCGTATATAAGGGCTGCCCGTCCTGAATTTGCAAATCCTGCTTATGAGTCCTTTATCCGTGTGCTTGAACTGAAACTCGGCCGGAAAATTGCCAGCGGGAGCTTTGGCGCACATATGGAAATTGCGCTGGTTAACGATGGACCGGTAACTATTATCATTGATACAAAGAACCGGGAATAGTCTATGTTAAAGGTGAATTCTGCAGGAAATCCACATTCAAAGTTTCTGCTTTTGTAAAATCTGGGATTTCAATACCAGAACCTCTAATATTGTCCGGGGCTGTTAATTTATCCGGACCAATAAAGGCTAGAACGACCAGTTAACCCCGATACTTGGCATAAATGGCAGCTGGTACAAACGCTCGTTGGTAACCCTGTCGACATAAAAGATATTTTCGCGGTTGTAAACGTTTGTAACCGTTAGGTTTGCTTCCAGAATGGAGGTTTCGCTCAGGCTGAACTTGCGGGTAACGCCGAAGTCGAGGCGGTGGTATGCCGATAGCCTGCCCTCGTTGTAAGGACCATACAAAACATTAAGTTGCCCGTTCTCGGTTGTTATATCCGACGAAAGACCTCCCGGAAAGGTAAGGCCTTCGTAATAACCCTGGGTCTGTGTAAACGGGAATCCGGAACCAAAATTCCATCGCACATTGCATTCCCATACGTCAAGTTTTCCTAATTTATAGGTTACCAGGAGGTTAGCATTATGGCGCCTGTCGTAATGAGGTGCATAATGAATGAGGCCGTCAAATTTATGAACATATGCCAGCGAATAGGCCAACCAGATATAGAGTTTCTTATAATCATACTTTAGCGAGAAATCTATCCCTTCGGCATCGCCGGTTTCAATTATAAAGTCGGTACGCAGGTAATCGGGTTTGTAACTGGGTGAGGTAATAACATTATAAGGAGGCACATCTTCGAATATCTTATTGCGGTTGATATTGGTGAGTTGCGAGAAGTTCTTGTAATAGGCTTCAATATTAACGGTTACATGTTTTACAGGTTCAATTTCAACCCCTAATACCAGGTGCTGGGCGCGCTGTAGTTTATTTTTAAGCTGCTCGCCGTTAAATTCGTCCTGTATTTCGTCGCTTCCCGACAGGAAACCGTAGAAGAGGTTTACAACATCGCGGTCGCTGTTGGCTGCTATAAGGTTTTGCGAATACAACCCTCCGGCAAATTTGAAACGGACCTTATCGCTTGCAAGGTATTTCACAGCCAGCCTTGGTTCGGGCGATGCTGTTGACAGCGAAGCATAATACTGCAGCCTGAAACCGGGTTCGATAAGCCATTTCCCTGCATTAAGCTTGTAGAAAATATAGGGTGCAATTTCCGAAGTGAATTGTTTCTGCTCAATGGTCCGGTTCGCACTGTTCACATAGCTGAAGTCGGTGGCAAACCCAAGCATTTCGAACCCAAACTTCAACTGGTTTTTCCCGAGGAAGTATGTAATGTTGAATCCGCCGTTAAACCCGTTAATACTGCTGGTCCGCAATGGCATGTTCACTTCATCAAGCGAGATGTTGTAATTCGAAAATGCGATATTGCCATCCATTAAAACAGGACTCGAACCGGGGATAATTACAAAATTTGTGCCTCCGCCTCCCGCATTCCATGCATAGTCCGAAACCGACCGGTAGGTAGCCCTGTCGCTGTAATCAAAACCGAAAAAGTTGATCTTGCTGCCGTTCGAACTGTTGATCGAAACTTTCCCGTAAAAATCCTGGTAGTTAAATGGCAAGCCGTCCTCATCAATATAGCTGTAGAATATTTTCGAGCTTTGTTCGAGGTATGAATTTTTATACGACAGCATAAAGGAGGCGCTCCCGCCGTTATCGGTTTTTTGTTTTGAAATAGGGCCTTCGAGCAGTATTTTGGAACCAAAGGTGCTTGCCCCGAGTTTACCTGCAAAGCGTTTTTTATTTCCGTCGCGGGTTGTGAGATCCATCACCGACGAAATACGGCCTCCCATTTCGGCTCCGAATCCACCCGAATAAATGTCGGCTGAGCGCAGCAGGTCTGTTTCGAAAACCGAAAACAAACCGATGGAATGAAATGGGTTGTATATCACCATACCGTCGAGCTGAACCTTGTTTTGTATTGGCGATCCCCCTCGAATAAAAAGTTGTCCTCCCTGGTCGCCTGTAAATACTACGCCTGGCAGAACCTGCAGGTATTGTGCCAGGTCGGCCTGCCCTCCGATAGATGGAATCTGCTTGATTTGTTTGGGCGATACTTTTACTACCGAAGTGCGGGTTTCGGCCCTTTGTTCGGTATATTCAGCCGAAATACTTATCCCTTCAAGAATATAGGCTGCTTTGGTAAGATAGTATTTCTTTGTTTGAACATCGCTTCCGGTTACGCTAATAGATTCCTTCAGCGTGTCGAATCCGAGGAATGTTACAACGAGTGTGTAGTTTCCATCAGGGACCTTCGAAATTGTAAAATACCCGTTAATATCGGTTACAGCGCCATATGTGGTATGGTAAAGGTAAACACTGGTAAAAATTGCAGGTTCACCGCTCTCCTTTTCATATACAAAACCACGTATCGAACCTTGCTGCGAAAAGGCCGCAAATGAAGCTGTTAATAATAGTAATGCAAGGCAGAAGGTAATTTTGAAGCGCACAAACATGAAGTTAATTTTCCGGGATAAGAAATCGATGCGCAAATATAGTCATATCAATAGTATGATTGATTATAAGATACTACGAAAAAACAGATAAATAGATGCCGGATGGTTTTGAGAAGAAAAATCAGTTCAGAAACCGGTCGGAGAATTCGTTCGTGAGCCGGCAGCTTGTTTTTTTGCCGAACCATTTATACCGGTTTTTTGCAATAAAACCATAAACTGCATCACGGATCGGAACGGGTACAATACGGAAAATGAGAAATATCTGCCAGGGGAAACCCAGGTGGGATGAAATATTCAGGGCGGCGGTCGATTTTCCCGAAAGGATATTATCCTGCAAGAATAAAACCGTGTTGGCCTGTTGGAAAGCTTTGCCTGAGATTGCCAAAATAATACCGGCGCTCACCGACTGGAGCGAAGTGAAATTAAGATCTTTCTTGGGATTGTTTTTAAGCAGGAACTGAACCGTTTGGTTGCACATATTGCAGTCGCCATCAAATAATACGAGGGGTTGCCGTTTGGCTATCTCGTCGGGAAGCAGTTTAAGAAGGCGGGTTTCCATCTTTTGAATAGTCATTTTATATTGCTATAACACTCTGGAATATTGCTTTGTTCAGAAGATGAAATACGGGTTTAAAATATTATTTTATTTCGATCAAACTAATTTAACATATATATAACAAATTGAATGTTTTTTTTATCTTTACGAAGAATTCGGACTACTAAAATCAACAAAATAAAATGAGTACAGGTAAGATAGTTTTTGAGAATGGAAAGTTACAAGTTCCTGATTTCCCGGTAATTCCTTTTATCGAAGGGGATGGAACAGGGAAGGATATCTGGGCAGCTTCGGTGAGGGTTTTTGATGCCGCAGTTGAGAAAGCGTATAAGGGTAAGCGTAAAATAATGTGGAAAGAGGTGCTTGCCGGTGAAAAAGCATTCGATGCAACCGGTAACTGGCTCCCCGACGAAACTCTTGAAGCCTTCAAGGAATACCTTGTTGGTATAAAAGGACCGCTTACCACGCCGGTTGGAGGTGGAATCCGCTCACTGAATGTTGCACTTCGCCAGATACTCGATCTTTATGTATGCCTTCGCCCGGTGCGCTGGTTCCAGGGTGTCCCCAGCCCGGTTAAAAGACCCGACAAAGTTGATATGCATATTTTCCGCGAAAATACCGAGGATATTTACGCCGGGATCGAATATATGCATGGAACACCTGAGGCAACCAAGGTGATCAACTTCCTGATCAACGAAATGGGAGTTTCGAAAATCCGTTTCCCCGAAACCTCTTCAATTGGTATAAAACCGGTTTCGCTGCAGGGCACCGAACGACTGGTTCGTGCAGCTATTCAATACACCATCGACCGGAACCTGCCTTCGCTCACTATAGTTCACAAAGGAAATATTATGAAGTTTACAGAAGGAGCCTTCAAACAATGGGGATATGCATTGGTTGAACGCGAATTCGGCGACAAAACATTTACATGGGCCCAGTACGACCGCATTTCGGCTGAACAGGGACGCGAAGCTGCTGATGCAGCTCAGGCGAAAGCAGTTGCCGACGGCAAGGTGATTGTTAAAGATGTTATTGCTGATGCTTTCCTTCAGCAGATCCTGCTCAGGCCCGAAGAATATTCGGTTATTGCTACTCTCAACCTGAACGGGGATTATATCTCTGATGCATTGGCTGCCATGGTTGGCGGCATCGGCATTGCACCAGGGGCAAATATAAACTACCAGAATGGTTTTGCTATTTTTGAGGCTACTCATGGTACGGCTCCCAAGTATGCAGGCCTCGACCAGGTTAACCCTGGATCGGTGATTCTTTCGGGTGCGCTTATGTTCGAATACCTGGGCTGGAACGAAGTAGCACAGCTGATCTATGACTCAATGGAAAAAACAATTGCCGACAAAACCGTTACGTACGACTTTCACCGCCTTATGGAAGGAGCCACAAAGCTGAAGACTTCGGAGTTTGGAACTGCAATGATCAATAATATGTAAGAAATAGGTTTGGAATTGATTCCAGGCCAATAAAATCAATAAAAAGACGTTTTACAACCTAACAAATTAATTTTATGTCGTTCAGACTAAAAGACAGGCTTCATGAGAAAATCCTTGAATGGCGGCCACGCATCGATAAGCTGTTAAAGGATCATGGAAATGTGGTGATCGATCAGGTGACTATCGGACAGGTTATCGGTGGAATGCGCGGTGTTAAAGTGCTGTTAACCGATATTTCATACCTCGATCCAAACGAAGGTATCAGGTACCGTGGACTTACACTGCCCGAAGTATTCGAAAAACTTCCCAAGCCTAAAGGAGCCGAGATGCCTTATGTTGAAGGCCTGTTTTACCTGCTCGTTACAGGTGATATACCCAACGAAGAAGAATTGCAGGATGTTATTGATGAATTCAACAAACGCCGCATCCTTCCTCGCTATGTTTACGAGGTAATTGACGGAATGCCATGCTGCAGCCATCCGATGGCGATTTTCTCAGCCGTTATTACCACGCTGAACCGCGAATCGATGTTTGCCAAGAAATATGCTTCCGGCAAACTTCATAAACTCGATTACTGGGATTCGACTTTCGAAGATACACTCAACCTGCTTGCCA
>CAISRK010000039.1 GCA_903887815.1 uncultured Bacteroidales bacterium
CCTTGTTAAAGAAGGGTTTCTGTCGTCGAACCGCGGCCCTTCGGGTGGTTTTAAACTAAACCTTGAACCTTTAGATATTACATTATTACAGATATACGAAGCAATAGAAGGAAACGTAAAAGTAATCAGTTGTCCCCACGAAAAACTGGTCTGTCCTTTCGACAAATGCATTATGGGTACCGTTGTTTCGGAAATGACTCAGACCTTCCGCGACCACCTCTCCACCAAGACACTGAAGGATATGATGGAATAAAATTCGCTTCTTCCGTTCAAGAATTTCTTTTTTTTTGCTAAATATTTTCTCGCTGTCTAAAAAATATTTGTACATTTGCGTATTCAAATACCTAAATTCCTATATAGAATGAGCCGGCTTGTAAATATATCCGAAGCAGCATCACTGGCGATACACAGTCTGGCTTTAATTGCTTCATCAAAAGTGCGGTTAAATGCAAAACAGATTGCCGGTCTGCTTCATGTTTCACACAACCATCTAGCTAAAATTCTTCAGGTTCTAGCCCGGAATGAATACCTGGTTTCGAACCGTGGGCCCGGCGGAGGCTTTGTGATGAATAAAAGCGCAGACCAGGTAAGCATGCTTGAAATATTCCAATTGATCGAAGGAAGCGTTAACTGCCAGTTTTGCGGCATAACCGAAGACAAATGCCCGTTTATAAGCTGTATTTTCGGAGATAAACCGGTCAAACTGACCAATGAATTTGTTGAATACCTGGCCAATACAAAAATATCGGAACTTAAAACAAAAGATATAAATTATGCGTAGGAAAATTATCCAGATTGATGAAGACAAATGCAACGGGTGCGGGTCATGCATCCCGAATTGCCATGAAGGTGCACTTCAGATTATTGACGGTAAGGCCCGGCTGATCAGTGACCTTTTTTGCGATGGATTAGGTGCATGCCTTGGACATTGCCCCGAAGGAGCCATCGAAATTATTGAAAGGGAAGCAGAACCATACAACGAAACGGTTGTAATGGAAACCATCGTGAAACAAGGAAGGAATACAATACTTGCGCACCTCGAACACCTGCGCGATCACAATGAACATGACTTCCTGAAAGAAGCTGTTTCCTACATTAAAAAACATAATATTAACCTCGGACAGGATGCTGATGTAAAACCATCGCTAGTATCGGCTGCAACTTTTCAAAATATGAATGAAGCACTAAATAACGAAAAAGTAGAACAAGGAAGCGCCTGTGGATGCGGAAGCGCTAAAACCATCGACTTCAGGATCGATCTTGATAAAGTAAATTCTGCAGCAGCGGCTGCAGTTGCGGCTCCGGCATCCCCTGCCCTATCGGAACTCAGGCAATGGCCGGTTCAACTTCACCTTGTAAATCCAATGGCATCCTATTTCCAGGGTGCTGACGTGGTATTGGCTGCCGATTGTGTGGCATTTGCCATGGGCGATTTCCATAGCCGTATGCTCAAAAACAAGTCGTTGGCTATTGCATGCCCAAAACTGGATACCAACAAAGATGTTTATATTGATAAATTGTCGACTATGATATCGGATGCAAAGATAAATACACTTACCGTTCCAATTATGGAAGTTCCATGCTGCGGTGGGCTGATCCAGATGGCTAAGATGGCTGTTCAGCAGTCTGGAAGGAATATCCCGGTTAAGAAAATAGTTGTGGGTATAAAAGGCGATATTCTTCACGAAGAATGGGTATAAATGAGGTCAAAAGGTTAATTTGCAAAGTGAAAAGAATTCGCGAACTTTATGCAAATTATCCATAGTCTAAAAATCCGACATACAATAACACAATGGAAAACGAAAAAATTGAACACGGGACCCCTTTCGTATTTGCTGATTCTATAAACTACCAGGTTGATGGTATCGTCAGCAAAAGGATCATTCAGAAAGAAAAAGGTAATATTACCCTTTTTTCATTCGATGCAGGTCAGAAACTTAGTGAACATAAGGCTCCTTTTGATGCATTGGTGCAGGTAATTCAGGGAAATGCCGAAGTTGTAATCGGAGGTAAACCTAATCAGCTTGCTTCAGGTCAAAGCATTATTATGCCGGCGAATGTTCCGCATGCAGTAAACGCTAACGAGCGATTTATTATGTTGCTAACAATGATCAGAGAATAAAAACACAAAATGTTCCTGCTAAAATCCCGCCGTGAGAGAGAAAAAATCATCGTTTCGGAAATGATACGAATGTATTGTGCAGGAAATCATCCTAATCATGTAGGTTTGTGTGAGCAATGTTTGGGACTGTCCGTATATTCGGAAAAAAGGCTTCTATCGTGCATGTATGGCGATAAAAAACCCGTTTGCAAAGAGTGCCCGGTTCACTGTTATTCGCCACAGAAGCGTGGACAAATGAAACATGTAATGAGGTATTCAGGTCCCAGGATGATTTACCGGAAGCCGGCTTATGCCATTTTACATATTTTCGATAATTTAACAGCTCCAAAATCAAAATCTGTTGCAAAAAGGAATACAAAATATGCATAAGACATCTTTAAGTGAAGCGCCCAGGATTCCATTCGAATTTGAAGGATATAAAATGCATTCATCCCCAACGACAGAAATCATTCACCTGAAATAAAAACAGGGAGAGCGTATTTCGCAACACCCGAATGCATCCGACGGGGTCGCCTGCCTGCTGGAAGGCCAGGTAACACTCGATATAGGCGATAATCGGACATCGCTTGCGCAGTATGATGTTGTCGAAATTGAAAAGGGAGCTGCCCGTGGATTTACCAATACAGGAGTTTCTGACGCCCTCCTCCTCATTTTCAAAAAGCTCTAACTAGGGTCTACTGTTTAACTACAAATGTACTGATCAGTAGCTAATTATGGTTATATTTGGTGAAACAAATGCACGGTTTTATGAGCATAGCCCACAGAAAGGTTGCACCTAGCCCAAAATATGTAAGTCCTAGTCAAATGAC
>CAISRK010000040.1 GCA_903887815.1 uncultured Bacteroidales bacterium
GGGCTAGGTGCAACCTTTCTGTGGGCTATGCTCATAAAACCGTGCATTTGTTTCACCAAATATAACCATAATTAGCTACTGATCAGTACATTTGTAGTTAAACAGTAGACCCTATATAGTGAATTACACATAGGCTTCAATTTTTGAACTATCCCGGGGTAATGAAAAAAACCGGCTTTGGTGTATGGATTTGCTATTCGCTCTTTTAAAGAGATTGAAAGTTTACCAGAAAATGCAATTAAGAAAATTTAGTTTGGTATATGAAAGAGCGAAAAAAATATGACCCTTTTATATATTGATTTTTAAGCTTTACATGCTGAGTTTATTCGATTAACTCTTTTTATATATACCTGATTTTAACCTCTTTCAGAAACTTTTCCTCAAGTGTTCGTTTTATTCTCTTTACCACTGTCCGCCTGATTTCCAGGTCCACAGGCAGGTTCGGATCCTGGTGGGCGATATTGATTCGTGTGCCGATAATAAAATGAATTTCATCACTGTCGAGAAATAAGCGGACAATCTGGTCGGCGGGACCTTTACCAAGTTTGAGCCTGGGTGAGTATTTTTTCAAAAGATCCGAAACTTTTCCCAGGGTAAGAATTCCTTCGGTAACCAGGTCAATTCCTTCCATAAACGAAATAGGAGGCAGGTCGGGATCATCAAATTCAAAACTATCAATAATTGGCAGATCCAGTTGCCGCGAAACTATATCTCCGGTTGTAGCACCACAGATAATTTTTTTACCTTCAAAACCCTTCACGGCTTCACCCAGCAAAACATCATTCACTTCTTCGTAAGGAGGGCCGGTACATAAAAGCAGTTTGCGCGGTTCGCGGAAATAAATTACTGCACAGGAAGTATCGTCTTTTGGATGAAAATTGTCATTTATATTTGCCATATTCACCACTTTGCCAGCGAGTTGTATGGCCGAAATAGTGAGGTCGGCACTAACCAGTTGATTTACGTATTGCGACAGGCTTTCAATTCCCCAGCCGAACGGAAACCTGGGGCTCCCCATTCCTGATTGCGGAACACCATCCGAACATACAATGATCCTGTCTTCCTTCTGGTGCCTGAACGCACAGGTTCTGAGTTCTTTGCCTGCATTTTTGTCAGAATCCATTGTGATATATTCCCAGCCCGGGTCAATCACAGTGTTCCCTCTCAGGAGTATTGTTTGTGGGTTATCGTATTCAAGAATGCGGGTTTCCCCGTCTATTTCGATGTCAACAATCGTAAATGTGGAATAACTCATTTTCCTCTCGCTGCACACCGGCAACGTGTTCATGATAATTTCAGCAATCTTCCTGACATCTTTATGCTCCTCGGCAAATTTCAGCGCCATTGTTGCAGTAAGGGTCGATAGCATACTCGCTTTCACACCGTGCCCCATTCCATCCGAAAGCACTGCAATGATGCGGTTTTCTTCATAGATTCTTGTCGAAAGGAACTTATCACCACAAATGCGTTCCAGGTCGTGATTTTTCTGCACGCTGTTCACTTCCACATAAAACTGTCCTTCGGCCATTTTGCTGTTTTACAATGTTTTGAGCTCTGATGAATTTGTTACTGGTTTCTGGATTCTGGTAAACCCAAACCACACTTGTTTGAATATTTCTTTTGTTTTAATTTTTTATTCGATCCCTGAATCTCTGACTTTTCGGCAAAGTTCCCGTGTATTTTTTATACACCAAGATCCTCAAATTTTCGAATTGTCATATTGAATTCCTTTTGATGAATTTATTTCTGTAAATTGAATACTTTCAATTTTTAAGTCCTACGAAAAATCATTCATTTCCGAAACCAGAAACCAGTCACAAGAAACATACACCCTTTCCTTAGTCCTTACTCTTATGCGATTCAATAATCGAATTCAGCATCTTCTCGGTTTTAGCAGCTCCTTCACCAAGGAGGAATGCAATCTGCTGAACCAGATCAAGGTTTTGCTCTATAACTTCAGTCACCCGGTTTATTACTTCTTCTTTCCTTACTTCAGGCATATGCATATCGCGGATTACAGCACCGACAATCTTGTTTTTCTTTATTCCGAAAATGGTTACATTCAGTAGTTTATCATTGAGATGAACATCCCGGCCGATAACATCATCATTGCTGGAAATTACATAAGCAAAAAGTTTGTAGAACTGCACCGGTAAAAGCGTTTTCAGATCAGCACCAAGTAGACCCGGGATAATTTCATTGATTTCGGCAGCATCCTCTCCAAGTATGGTAACAAAGCTTTCGTTCGATCCTACTATTTTCAGGTTCTCATCCACAATTACAACTGCAGTGGGTAACTTATGCAGCATGGTCTGGGTGGTCTCGAGGGCATCCTGGGCAAGCTGCTTTTCAGCCAGAGCTCGCTTTTCGGAGTTCTGGAGCGCCTGCTGGGTCTTAGCAAGTTTATCGTTGGTTAGTTTAAGCGACTTTATATATTCCTGCTTACTTTTCAGTGAATGCATAATGCACATATCGGGACGGGTTATTCCGTTTGCAACGTCAATTGCAAAATCACGGCAACTCTCATATCCACATGCTTTGCACCCGAGGTTTTCTTCAATCGAGTCCTTTCCGATTATTTTCAGAACTTCTTCGACTTTCTCTTCAGGAGGGGCAGAGAGACGCTGATCATTGGCTTTAAATTCACGTTTCAGATCCAGGTGCTGGTAGAGCTTAAGATCGTTGTTCCAGCGAGCCATATTGAAATCTTTGAGTCGCTTGGCTGTATAGTTTGTTACTGACGTTTGCCTGTTGTATTTTTTTCCTCCCGGTTTCATCCCGGGTCCCATTATACATCCATGGCAGTAGAACATGTTGAAATGCTTGCTGATGTAGTCAATTCCCTGTTCGAACTGGGTAATGGCCGAAAGTGCTTTATCCTTGCTTGCAGCAGTCATTATGGGACTGTTCAGTAAATCCTGATTAATTCCCGAAGCCTGCAATATACCGGTACTTATAGGGTACAATGATCCTTTGTACCCCCGTGGTTCATTGAAATCCGAAAATTCAATTGTGCTTTCTTTTATATTGTATTCGTCAAACAATTGCCGCAATTCGGTAAAAGTGAGTACTACGTCAACTTTTGAATTCCCGTCGAATCGTTCTGCTTCTTCCTTCGCTCCAATACACGGTCCAATAAAGGCGACCTTAACATCATTTCCATATAACTCCCTCACTACCTTTGCATTTGCTACCATTGGGTTAACAATAGGTGCCAGATTATCAATGAGTTGCGGGAAGTACTTTTCAACAAGCGAAACTATTGGCGGGCAATTGGCAAAAATGTAGTATTTGCCGAGAAAATTGGAAATAAGGTCATTATATTCTTTTGCGACAAGATCAACCCCGAACGATACATCGTGCACATAATCGAAACCCATTTCGAGGATCATTTTTACGAATTTCCGGTAATCGGTAATATCGTCGAACTCGGCTGATATACTCGGATCAATGAGAGCCACTACTTTACTCTCCGATTTTAAAAGCTCGATTATTGCAGGTTTAGAGTCATAATACAGAATGGCCCCGGGATGGCAAACTTCAAGGCAACTTCCGCAGCCTATGCATTTATCGGGGTTTATAAACGGAATATCTCCCGAAGGCCGCAGTTCAATAGCCTTAACCGGGCAAACCCTCACACAGGCATAACAAACCTTGCAATCATCATCATTTATAAAAACGAGAGGTGTATGCATCTCTTCCAATTTTAATTTTTAATGTAATTGTTTTAATTACAGTATTTCAGGCAGTTATTTGCTGTAGTCTAAGGTACGACTGATTAACATCAAAAGAACTTGCAGTGTTTAACCCACTATAAGAACCTGATCCTGCTTTAACTTACAGTGATTCAAAAAAGTCGTCTAAGATTGCAACAATACTTTCTTCATCCAGTCTTTCCTTAATTGCTCCATCCAGTTTAAGTGATGGACCCACGGCGCAATGTCCGAAACAGCGTTGTCCATGGAAGCGGACTTCGTTCAGGAGGTTGTGGTCGAGCAGGTAATTGTTCACAATTTTTACCAATTGTTTATTGCCCCGGGCAAAACAAGAGCTTCCCAGACAAATAACTACCTCTTTCTTAGTGATTTCCATCTTTTATACAGGGTGCGTTTTGAATTGAGTTATCGACACTGCTTCGTTCAGAAAACAAATATATATATTATTGGATTTCAAAACTCATTGTTAAGAGAATAACATTGTTATTTTTTTCACAATAAATAATAATAATTACTTATTAATACATTATTTTTGTAGCCGGCAATTTGGCTAATAAACCCGGATAGGCTTATGCAGGCTACTCTCGACGAAATTATAGGCAGGTACAAGGCAGGCTCACGTGAATCGCTTTTACCATTACTTCAGGATATCCAGATTGAATATGGTTACCTTAATGAAGAAGCAATTCTTAAAGTCGGGCAGCATATTAAACTGCCTTCAAGCAAAGTTTATGGTATTGCAACCTTCTACGACCAGTTTAGGTTTGTTCAGAAAGGTAAATTTCATTTTAAGGTCTGTCGTGGCACATCTTGTCATATGCACGGATCATCAGGCATATTACGCGAAGTGGAAAGAGCTCTCAATATAAAAGAAGGCCAGACCACACGCGATGGTCGTTTCAGCCTCGAAGCCGTGAGTTGTATGGGAGCCTGTGGGTCGGCCCCGGTTGTAAATGTAAACGGTGAATTCCGGACAGCAATATCTATACCCGACATTGCCAGGATCATTGATTTATACCGTAGTACTATTTAATGCCGGCATATCCAGATGGACGAGAAACAATTTTTAATCGAAAAGGTACTTGCAGCTAAAGCTGATATCAGGCAGCGTGAAGTATCGGATATATTATCGGCAATCCGGCATGATACCGTTACAAAGCCTGTTGTATACATTGGTTCGGGCACATGCGGGAAAGTTGCAGGAGCTGACAAAACTCTTGAGGCTGTGAACAGGTACCTCGAAGAAAAGAATTTAGTTGCCGAAATAGTTCAGGTAGGCTGCATTGGAATATGCTCTTATGAGCCTGTTGTTGATATCCAACTTCCGGGTAAGGCCCGGATTTCGTTCCGTAATATTACGCATGAATTGGTTGAGCCTCTGCTTGATGATATTTTTAATAGCGAGGTGCCTGCCGAACATGTTTTTGGACAGTTCAACAATTCAAGACATAACCGTTGGGAAAACGTTCCTCTTATTGAAGAGCTCCCGTTTTTTAAATATCAGCACCGCATTGTGCTTGCCAATTGCGGGATAAGTAATCCCGATTCGTTAGCTGATTATATTGCACGGGGAGGTTACCAGACATATCTTAAATGTATACGCAATTATACTTCCGAGAAGATTTGCAGTGTTGTAGATCAGAGTGGTTTGCGGGGCAGGGGAGGAGGAGGATACAATACCGGACAGAAGTGGATAACTGCTCATAATACTGTCAGTGACCAGAAATACCTTATCTGTAATGCCGCTGAAAGTGATCCGGGTGCTTTTATGGATCGTGCTGTTATTGAAGGGGATCCTCATTTATTGCTTGAAGGTATTGCGATAGCAGCATATGCAGTTGGTGCAACCAAAGCCTATATTTATGTAATGGACGACTACAGCCAGGCTTTCCTGATGCTGAATGCCGCTATTAACCAGTTAAAGGAATATGGCTTCACCGGGTATAATATTTTTGATAGCGGAATTGATCTGAAAGTTACCCTTGTAAGAGGACCTGGTGCTTTTGTGTGTGGTGAGGAAACAGCCCTTATCAACAGTATTGAAGGGAAACGGGGAATGCCGCGTCCTAAACCGCCTTTCCCTGCTATTGAAGGACTTTTTGGAAAGCCAACTATTGTAAACAATGTTGAAACTCTTGCCAATATACCCTTTATTCTCCGCCACGGACCGCAACGCTTTAATGAAATCGGCACAGCAGAAGCTAAGGGAACCAAAGTTTTTGCAATTTCAGGCAAAGCAATGATAACCGGGCTTGTTGAAGTGCCAATGGGTACTAAAATAAAGGATATTATTTTCAAAATTGCAGGTGGTGTAAAGGATGGTAAAGATTTTAAAGCTGTTCAGATCGGAGGACCTTCAGGAAGCTGCCTGCCTGCGTCGAAACTGGATCTTCCGGTAGGTTACGAATCGTTATGGAATGAAGGCGCAATTATTGGTTCAGGTGGAATGATAGTGATGGATGAGGATACCTGCATGGTTGACATGGCTAAGTTCTTTATGAATTTTCTTCAAAAGGAAAGTTGCGGGAAATGTATCCCTTGCCGTGAAGGTACACGCAGGATTCATGAAATTCTTGAAAATATTACCCGGCGTCCAACTGGTGAATCCGGTTTTGAAGTACTCGAAAGGTTTAAGGGAATTATGCAACTGGCCGA
The DNA here is from genome assembly GCA_903887815.1 of uncultured Bacteroidales bacterium. Taxonomy (GTDB): domain Bacteria; phylum Bacteroidota; class Bacteroidia; order Bacteroidales; family UBA4417; genus UBA4417. The sequence continues at coordinate 6,372 of CAISRK010000040.1, forward strand.
ACTGGCCGAAGTAATAAAGGACACTTCGCTGTGTGGTTTAGGTCAAACGGCCCCGAATCCCCTGATGAGTGCCATGAAATGGTTCCGGGAAGAGTTCGAGGAACATGTTTTTGATCGCAAATGCAGGGCAGGAGTTTGTAAAGAACTTCGGCTATTCTACATCGATGTGGATAAATGTACCGGTTGCGTAGCCTGCCTGCGTAAGTGTCCAGTAAATGCGATCGTTGGCCAGCCACGTCAGCCTCATTTTATAATCGAAGAGAAATGCATTGGTTGTGGAATCTGCTTCGATGTATGCAAGTTCGTTGCAGTAAAACTGAAATAGGCTGCTGGTTTGAGAATTTGAGAGTTTGAGAATTTGAAAATGAAAGTACAAGTAAAGGGAAGAATCATAAGTTTGATTAATAGCATTCATTGATCGGACCTTTTAAACCTGATTCTGACTGCTGAATAATTGGATTTTATCAAAACGAGTTTATGTTATTCGATATTGAAGTAAACGGGAAAACAATAAAAGCCAGGAAAGGTGATACTCTTCTTATGGCATTGGAACGGAATGGGATAAAGGTTCCGACGCTTTGCCATATAAAGGATCTCTTACCTTCAGGAGCGTGCCGTATGTGTGTGGTTGAAGTTGAAGGTCGTCAGGGTTTGATCCCCGCTTGCTCACACCCGGTTGAAGAATGGATGAAAGTGCGTACGCATTCACCGCGGGTTATTAGAGCCCGTAAAACCAATACTGAACTTCTTTTAAGCAATCATCCCGACGACTGCCTTTACTGCGAACGAAATGGCAATTGCGAGCTGCAGAAATTTGCCGAAGATCTTAATGTACGTGAACGCCGTTTTTACGGGAAAAAGAACAAATATAAAACTGACCCTTCAAGTGCAAGTTTGTTGCGCGATCCGGCAAAATGTATTTTGTGTGGTCGTTGTATAAGGGTGTGTGAAGAAATACAGAAAATATCGGCACTCGATTTTATTGGAAGAGGAAATAAAACACAGGTTGGTCCTGCGTTTAATAAAGGAATGAACCTGTCGAGTTGCATCAATTGCGGCCAGTGTGTGATGGTATGCCCTACCGGCGCACTTGCCGAAAAACAATACCCTGCTAAATTGCAGGATGCATTGCACAATTCTTCCGTTAAAACGCTGATTCAGTGCTCTCCAACACTTTCAGTTACCCTGGCCGAAGAGTTTGGTTTACGAGCCGGAAAAGATATTGAAGGGGTTATGTATGCCGCCCTGCGTAAACTTGGATTTGATTATGTGTTTGATACTTCCTTTGCCGCTGATCTTTTAATTACTGAACAGGTAACCGAATTTTTAATCCGTTTGAAAGAAGGTAAAAATCTGCCTTTCTTTTCAAGTTGTTGCCCTGCCTGGATAAAATATGCCGAACAATCGTATCCGGATTTTCTGGGCAACCTGTCAGCCTGCAAGTCGCCGCAACAGATGCTAGGCGCTCTTATTACAAATCATTTTGCTCCACTCACAGGTATTTCGGCCGATGATATTTATTCAGTTTCGGCTATGCCTTGTATTGCAAAGAAATTCGAATCGCAACGTGAGCAAATGACTCATAAGGGAATAACCGATGTTGATCTAGTGCTAACAACCCGCGAATTGGCAAGACTTATCCGCCTGAATGGTATCGACATTGAACAGGTTGAGCCGGAATTGTCGGATCAGCCTTATCAGTCGCGCAGTTCGGCCGGTAAGTTACTGGCTGTAAGCGGTGGCCTGACTGAAGCTTTTATCCGGACATTACATTTTGTAATTACAGGTAAGGAAACCAGCCAGCTCAAAATTTCTGAACTCCGATCAGGCCGGGGACGCAAGGAGTACTTCGTAAAAATTGGAGAATACAAGCTTGGTTTTGCCGTTGTTAACGGAATTGGAAATATAGAGCCGCTGATGGCTGAAATAAGAAAAGGGCGGACCGATATTCACTATATTGAAGTGATGGCCTGTGAAGGCGGGTGTGTTGGCGGCGGTGGCCAGCCCATCCACCCTGAAAATGATAATGTAAAAGCCCGTGCGAAGTCGATTTATGAACTTGATGAAAAGGAAGCTGTAAGATTTGCACATCAGAATGCTTCATTACAGTCGGTTTACAGTTCATTCCTGCAAAAACCGGGAAGTTCGATCAGCCTGGCTCATTTGTATACTACCTACGAGGAGAGAGAAGTCATGAAATAAGAAAGTTAAAAAGTAATCTGGCAAGAATTCAATAGACATTGACCTAAACTGAATTTCGGACCATTAATAAATCAAAGATAGCTTCTCAA
>CAISRK010000041.1 GCA_903887815.1 uncultured Bacteroidales bacterium
ATATTTATTGAAAATATTTGCCCAAAAACCTATTACTTTTTCCATTTGTTAAAATTAACTAATACCAACAAAAGATTTTTTGGTTTGGCTCACTTTTTGAATGTGATTAACTAAAAGAAAAAGCCATGAAAAATATAATTCTACTTTTCATCCTGTACTTTACCTTTTTTGCGGCAGGAGCGCAGGTCCAGCGCAATTATGCCGATAATCAGCAATCAAAAGGAGCACTTTCATCCGTTTCGCTTGAAATCGCAACCAATTCGGTCGACAGATTATCAGTATATCCTAACCCGGTCGTCGACCTGCTTAAAATTTCGTTCCGGAGCAGCCTGCAAAGTAAAGCCGTTCTTTCTCTGTATAATAACATCGGAAAGCCGGTACTGGTCAGGGAATCGTTTGTTGATGCAGGAAATAATCTTATAACAGTCGATGTAAAAGATGAAGCCATCAACCCGGGAATATATTTCGTTCAGATTGTTATCGAAAAGGAAGTATTTACACGTAAGTTGATTATTAAATAGTGTTGATGCCGGAAGCGACAAACCGAAGACTCTAAAATATGACCGTAATTCGTGAAACAAAAAAAAATGCCCGGGGGATTTCCCCGGGCATCTTATTTTTTGTGCACCTGGCTTAGTTATTTAAAACCTGAATTTTCTTAAACAATGGTTTGCCATCGACCTGAAGCTGTACAAGGTAAATTCCTGAAGGCCAGGGGCATTCCACTATGGTTTGTTTTATCAACGGCGTTTCGCTGAGCAGGATACGACCTGTGACATCTCTAACAACCAGGCTCTGAACCGGTTTCTGCGACTGGATAATGAATCTTCCGTTGCTTACCGGGTTTGGCCTTATACTGATGCCTTCCTCCATATCCTCCTTTATTCCAACATTTGAGAAGCAACTTAATGTTACATCCCAACCTGAAGTATTCGTTGTGCCGTCGGAACTGAATTTAAAGGTTAAGGCGCCTGCAGGGTTTGATGCATTTATTGAGGCAGGAGTGTTATTCCCGCATAGGGTTGCCAGAGGACTTCCGCTGGCCGAAGTGCCATCATACACATAAAGTACATCTTTATTGCAACCGGAAGTGCCGGGTTGAATGTTTAGGCTGTTGAAAACAGCTTTCATTTTATGCGTCTGCAGAAAAGGATAGAATGTTATTACGCTGTTTTCATTGCCTCCGTATGGCAAATCCGGTCCACCGGAATCATAAAACCGGGCATCACATACGGTATAGGTCTTGTTGCTCATCAGGTACCAGGAATTCACATGTATATACTGATCGCGGACCAGCGAATCCGCACTTCCATTCCGTGAAATAACAAGCTTAACGGAATAGGTGCCGGGTTCTGAATACATTACAACCGGGTTTTTCTCATTTGATGTTGCCGGGGTTCCTCCTGTAAAAGTCCACCACCAGCTGATTGGCTGCCCTGCTGAATTATCTGAAAAGTGAACCGGCTGGTCAACGGCTACCTGGGTGTTGTCGGCTGTAAAATTGGTGGCAAGCCTTCCGTTGTACAGCTGTACATTCTGCACCAGTTTCTGCATATCAGCAACCTGGACCTGGTAGGTTTTCGGGAAATATCCGGCTGCTGAATAAGTAACATTATACGTCGCAGCTTTCAGCAAACGATGATAATCGCCCACATCCGGATCGGTATAAACCTGGGAACTATCCTTATCAAATCCAAGGATAAATATTTTTGCGTACAATGGTTGACCTGTAATAGAATCGGTTACCAAACCATGAAGACCGTACCCCGATTGCTCAATATGATTAAGCAGTGAACGGTAATTGTAGTTCCAGTGAGCCACCAGCTGGCTGGCAGGAAGTAGTTTTACATCTGATATTTCAATGGTTACTTCGCGGCAATAGCGGAAATAATTCATATAGTCCTGGCGCCCACCGGTAATTACATACCAGACCGCACCGTTTGTAACCCCGTTTTCGAGGAAATTCATATAAGCAGCAGGAGCATTCATGTGAACCGTATCGGCATATTTCCTGCTCACATAATTCCACCAGTCGTTGTCCGCGGCAAGTTTTGTCCAGGTATCCCACGGGTAATTGACTACTTCTGAGCCTCCATGGAAATTGGCTGCCATCGTAAACGTATTAGCCCCGGCAAAATCCATAAATGCAACCGTTTCGGGTTGCCATGCTTTTCCATCGGGATGGGCACCGGCCCGTGGGTCGGGATAATTACGGTTCAGATCCACATTATTGGCATTTGTGCGGGTCGCACCGTTCACCGTACTGTTGCCTCCTTTGTAGGTTCCATCGGGGTTGGCAAGCGGGCAGATTACAATATCGGTGTTGTCGATCATGTTTGTGATCCTTTCATCCGTTCCATAACCCGACAAAAGGTAATCGGCCAGGTGAAGCATGAGGATGTAACCGGTAGTTTCATCACCATGAATAGATGAGGTATATAGAAATTCAGGTTCATTTTCCTGAATATTCACATTATCGGTGATCCGAAGAGCCAGTAATTTACGCCCGCTGTTGAGAGTTGTGATTGTGATCAGTTTACAGATAGCCGGGTGATCTGCAGCAAACTGCTGCATCAGCTCCTCATATGCTGTATAGGTAGGGTAATAATCCCATGTAAGCACCTGCAGGGGGTCGTCGGTCATTAGGGCAGTGTAAAGGAGCGAAGGGGCCGTAAGTGTCTCGTAAGTATATCCAAGCCCGACAAAGGAATTGAATTCGTCACGGTTTGCATAGGCATACACCGTATTGCCTTTTACATTATCGACTGATAATTTCTGGGTAAGTTCCGATAAACGCGTAAGATCATCAAGCTGGAAACGGAAGTACACTTCTCCCCGCTGATCGAGGTTTTGAATCGCCAGGTTATAGGGCCCCGGGCTGGTTTGTGCTGTTATTAATTTACAGGCAAGTAGTATGAGCGTGAGTAAGAGTAACTTTTTCATGTATTAATGTAGTTCAATTAAATTACAGTTTTGCAGATTCAAGTTCTGCCATCAGGGCTGCTAACTGGTTGTAATGCGATTTTTCGAGTTTTACCAATGGCAGCCTGATGTTGTTGGAGATAATACCCATAATTTCCAGTGCAGCCTTTATTCCCGAAGGGTTTCCATCGGCGAAGACCGATTTGGTAAAATCGGTAAGTTTATAATGATTTTCGCGGGCTTTTTTCATCTCGCCTTTGAGTCCAAGGGAAACCATTTCCGAAAAAAGCTTTGGATAAGCATTGGCAATAACGGATATCACCCCGTCAGCACCCATTCCCAGCAACGGCAGGGTAAGCAGATCGTCGCCTGAAATAACGAGGAAATCTTTCGGTTTATTACGGATTATATCCATAATCTGTTCCATATTCCCCGATGCTTCCTTCACCCCGATAATATTATCGAATTCGTTGGCAAGCTGAAGCGTGATTTCGGGTTTCATATTTACCGATGTGCGTGTAGGAACATTGTACATTATAATCGGCAAAGGACTAACTGTAGCAATGCTCTTGTAATGCAGGTACAAACCCCTTTGCTGGGGTTTGTTGTAATAGGGTGTGACAGTGAGTATGGCATCGTACCCGTCGAGCGATTTTGAGCGTATAGTATTAATTACTTCCTGTGTATTATAACTCCCGATCCCGATAACAAGGGGAACTCTCTGGTTAACAATGTCGACAACAAATTCAGCGAGAGCATTCTTTTCTTCCCGGGTAAGGGTGGCAGTTTCGGCAGTAGTTCCCTGAACAACAAGGTAATTGACACCCCCTTCGATCAGATGTTCAATAAGGCGTTCAAGGGCAGTGAAGTCTATAGTTCCTTGTTTGTGAAAAGGAGTAATCATTGCCACTCCGGTTCCTCTGAATTTTGTGTTCATAGATCTAGTTATTAATTCTTTTTAAATAATGAATAACCTGTTCGGCAAAAGAATCAATGGTGTCGTCAGGAGCCGAATGGATCATAAGGTCGTAAACGTGATGTTCGTCTTCGCGGAAACGGCCGACTTTCAGCACGGCTTTCGATAAGGCGGCACAATAATATAAAGGGAGGTACTCATTCAGGCTGAGATCGATCAATATGTCGAAGTCGGTATTTATAAATTCTTTAGCGAAAGGCTTAACCGGCTGAAATCGCCAGTTAACATCCTTAACTGTAATAATATCCTGTGAAATTTTAGGGATAAAATAATAAGGAACAATCTTGAGATCAGTATAACAAACCACACGGGTTTTCAAACCCAGATCGCTGAGAGCAGTAATTATCAATTCCGCTTTTTTATAAGTATCTTCATCCGGCAGGTAATACAGCAGGGCTATAGTGCGTGCATTACCCAGGTTAACCTGTTTCTGCTCCCTGAACAGTTCGTGCTGTTGTTCAAGCAAAAAGGACCTGGCAAATCGTTCGCGTATATTCTGGATTATTTTCAATGATATTTTCTCGTTTAATTACCATTGTACCTTTATGAATGGCAACTTCTGGTTGCAACTTGATAAAATACTCATTTTTTTTTCAAAGCATTTAAAAGCAAATAATATTTATATTTATTATCCTTCCTCGTGAATCGGGTCGAACAGCTGTGCTTATTAGCAGGAAACAAATTATATACAAAATAGTTTGATGCTGAGTGCTATTCGGCCGGGTTTTGTAATTCACTCCGCAAGTCTACCTGATGAAGCAAAACACGATACAATCTCACCGATATACATCCGGTGGTAGTCTTTTTTAGGGTAATTGGATTGTATTCCCGAAACAAGGAAGTGTTCAGGGATAATATCATTGAAATAGAGTTTCCGGCATTCGAGCATAAGGTTCGACTGCTGGTAAAATACCGATCCCGAGGGAGATACGAAAGGCAGCAGCCCGCTGGCCTTCATTTTGTCAGTATCGCGGCCCGATACTTTACCGCACAGGTTCAAGGCTTTACGGTAGGCTTCATCAAAGAAACTCATGGTAAAGAATTCATTCTTCTCCATAAATCCGTAAGTATACCGGTGCGGCCGTACGAAACAAAAAACAACCGGCTTGTTCCACAGTATTCCCATTCCGCCCCAGCTGGCCGTCATGGTATTGAATGAGTTGAGGCTGCCCGCCGATAACAGGAACCAATCTTTATCGATTAAGGTAAATGGATTGCGGTCGATTTCGGTCGGTCGGATCTTGTGCAAATCGTTGTATGTCATACTTCTGATTTTAGCTTTCCCGGTAAAAAGAATTATATCGTTATGGAAACTAAGCGGCATAATTCGTGTTTATTTAATAGCCGACCCTGCACACTTCCCTAATTCAGGTTGATAAATAAGGAGAAACGTGCTATTGCCGGCCAACCGGTTTTCCCGGCCCGCTTACTGCTGCATTCAGGTTTCGGCATCAAAATTACGGGATTGATTGATAGCAATGGAACAAAACAGTATAATTGACACGAATAAACTATTTTTGCAATACATAACCTAATATACCTATGACAAAGCCCGGATTGATTGTATTGATTTGCCTTTTTTCGCTCGCAGTTAGTGCCCAGCAGTTTATGAGTGGTTCCGAACGCTGTTCGCACAGCAAATCGATGAAACATTTGCTTGTCGAGCGCAGTTTAAAGACGGCTGCTGAAACCGGGCATGCATTTGATGTGATCAATTACAAACTCTATATTAACCTTGACAGCTGCATGATAGCGCCCTATCCCAATAGTTTTAAGGCCGATGTTTCGGTTACTTTCAAAGTCGACAGCACCCTGAACCAGATTGTACTCGATGCCTATAACGGATCATTAACCATCGATTCGGTGCGGCTCAACGGGGTTTCGTTTGTACACCTGGCCAATAAGCTGATTATACAACTTAACCGAACCTACAATCCAGGTGAGGTAGCTACTGTACATATTTATTACAGGCATGCCGACGTTACCGATTATGCCTTTTATGCCAAGGACGGTTTCGCTTTTACGGATTTTGAGCCCGAAGGGGCACGCAGATTTTTTCCCTGTTACGACAAACCCAGCGACAAGGCTACTACCGACATTACCGCAATTATTCCCTCCAACGGCAGGATCGCTTCCAACGGGCGTCTTGAAGATTCGCTCCAGATTGGTAACACCTACAAGTACCATTGGATCAGCCGCGATCCGGTTGCAACCTATCTTACAGTTTTAACAGGAAAAGTCGGCTTCAGCCTCGATATTGTTAAATGGACCAACCCCAATACATCGAAAATTATTCCTATCCGTTTTTATTATAATGCCGGCGAAAATCCAACTTATATGGAAAATATGATCGGCAATATGACTACATTTTACTCCCAGCAATACGGGGATCATCCGTTCGAGAAAAATGGCTTTACCAGCCTGAACGATGAATTCTCGTGGGGTGGTATGGAAAACCAGACATTAACAAGCCTCTGCCAGAACTGCTGGAGCGAATCGCTTATTGCACACGAATTTGCTCACCAGTGGTTCGGCGATATGATTACATGCCAGACCTGGGCCGATATTTTCCTGAACGAAGGTTTTGCAACCTGGAGCGATGCCCACTGGACCGAACATCAGAGCGGGTACGATGCCTATAAATCCATCATGAATCAAAATGCAAGCTACTATCTCAATTATAACCCTCACTGGGCCATTTCGGTTCCTTCCTGGGCTGTTACCACACCCGACGTAAATGTGCTTTTCGATTATGCGATCACCTATATGAAAGGCAGCTGTGTGCTTCACATGCTACGATATACCCTGGGTGACGATGTGTTTTTCCCGGCCCTGAAAGCGTATGCTACCGACACGGTGGATTTTAAATACAAATCAGCTACAATTGAGGATTTTAAAAATAAAATGGAGACCGAATCGGGACAACAGTTGGATTGGTTTTTCGACCAGTGGGTGTATAAACCCGATCATCCTATCTACCAGAACGAATACGGGATTTACGCAAAGCCTAACAGCAGCTGGACCGTGCAGTTTATTGCCAAACAGGTTGCGCAGCCCTCCCTGCCTTATTTCCAGATGCCAATCGAACTAAAAATTTATTTTAATGACGGGGCCGATACCCTTATCCGGGTCTTTAACAGTTTTAATAATCAGTTTTTTTCTTTTGATTTTAATAAGAAACCGGTGCAACTTATATTCGATCCGAACAACGATATACTGCTCAAACAGGCAACCACTGTAGTAGGAATGGATAATTTTCAGGCCAGCAATAAGGATTTCGGTTTAAAGGTTTCGCCAAACCCGGTTAATGCTGGTGCGGTTATTTCCTATAAACTGGATAAACCGGCCTATATCGAAGCTGATTTATATGATAATACAGGCAGGGAAACCAGACATTTGTTCGAAAAGTACTGCATTGCGGGCGAATATTCCCAGTCCTTCGACTTTGCAGGTCTTGCTCCGGGTACCTATTTCGTTGTGATGCATTCGCAGGGACGCAGCCAGACGGTAAAAGTGATAAAAACACTGTAAATAAGCTGGTTGGCGATTCGGAAATTTCGATTTACGAGTGACGAATTATCTACGTCCTGATAGCTATCGGGATACGATTTAGGAGTGATAATTTCAAATTGCTATTTATATTTCCGGCTATGTTATATAGTATCCTGTAAATACAAAATATCGGAACTTGTGAACCTTGGTAATTACAATTCCATTCCGAGATATTCATCCCTCAACTCAAAACTCACACCTCATAACTCTTTCTGCCCCGGCCCGGTTTAGGCAAGTATGCCTGAAATTAAATTCGCCCTTGCTGCATTACAGCAAGAGTGCCTGGAATTGATTTCGCTCAAAATTTCCAGTGAAAGAATTCATACAACACCTTGTTTATTAATGATTAATCTCATATTAATCGTACAATTTTTCCTGATTTTCGCTATATTTGTTCAGAAAACGCAACAATATAATACAGTAGGAGCCCCCAATCCGGCTTCTATGGATTGAATAACAAAATACTGATATTTAGGTGCACAATTGAACAATGTAAATCCAATTGTATAATCTGCCAAAAAAATTAAAGGCTATGGAAGAGAATACAAAGAATTTAATTGAAATGTTTTTCAATTTAGCCCAGCTTATTGTTGTGCTTGCAGGTGCAATTTGGGCATACTTTCGCTTTCGGAAGGAAAATCCTTTGCATCCCCGCATCGAATTTGATATAAAATGTGCTTTTTGGGGCCCCCAGCACAATTCATACCTGACTGAATTTGTGCTTACAGCTGATAATAAGGGTAATGTTGATCACCAGTTTAATGAAATACGACTCAGAGTTCTGGGGATAAAATCGGGTGAGCCATTCAGCGAATTTGCCAAATATCCGCCAATGACCTGCTTTAATGAGAAAATAATTGATGAGGTTAATATTATTCCCCCGAAGTACAAGTACTATTTTGTCCGGCCTGGTGTATGCCAGACTTTTAATTATGTGTCGCAGGTAAGCGAGGATATTCGCTTTATACTTGTAAGAGCGACTTTTTTTTACGAAGCAACACATGAACTTCACACTGCTGAAAGAGTATTTGAAGTTAGAGAAACTAATGTGTGAATACAACTAATTGTATTGCCTGCAAAAACTCTTTTAAATGGAGGGTTTTGAAGTAAATCGGGACTAAACCCACGCACGCACGCTTTCTTAATTGCAGAGAGTGGTGGTATGCATTCAATATTCTCCATAAGGTTCTGAAAAGAGTAATAAACGACAGAACCGGGTATTCCCCGGTTCTTTCGTATTTTCACTGATTGGGTTATTTCTTTTTATTTACCAGAGCCAGGTCGAGTACATCGATCATATTATTGATATAGTGGAACTTTAACCCTTTAATGTAGTCGGGCTTTATTTCCAGTATATCCCTGCGGTTGTCATCCGAAAGGACAATATCGGTTATGCGGGCCCGTTTGGCAGCAAGTATCTTTTCTTTTACACCTCCTACAGGCAGTATGCGACCCCTCAGCGTGATTTCGCCCGACATGGCAAGCTTATCGTTAACGGGCTGTTTGGTAAAGGCAGATGCCAGCGCTGTAAACATGGTGATACCGGCCGAAGGACCATCCTTTGGAGTAGCTCCTTCGGGAACATGGATATGAACATTCCATTTTTCGAAAACTTCATTTTCGAGGTTAAGCTGGCTGGCGTGCGCTTTGAGGTATTCATAGGCAAGGGCTGCCGATTCTTTCATTACATCCCCCAGGTTTCCGGTTACGGCAAGGTTACCTTTGCCGGGGCTGAGGCTAACCTCAACAAAGAGGATTTCGCCGCCTACGGCAGTCCACGCGAGCCCGGTTGCAACACCCGGGGTGTTACCCGAATAGCTTTTTTCGTTATTGAAAGGGGCAGGTCCCAATATTTTTTCAAGATCGCTAACGGTAAGGTTTGCAGGGATTTCTTCGTCCATGGCTACAAATCGTGCCCGGTTGCGAATAACCTTGGCAATTGTTTTTTCGAGAAGCCTTACACCCGACTCGCGGGTGTAGTTTTCGATTACAGCCTGAAGCAGCGGCTTACTGAAAGCGATTTTCTTTTTCGGGATACCATGTTCTTTCATTTGTTTCGGAACAAGGTGGCGGCGGGCAATCTCAATCTTTTCCTCAATCAGGTAACCGCTCAGGTCAATTATTTCCATCCTGTCGCGAAGGGCGGGATGAATAGTATTAAGCGAGTTGGCCGTAGCTATAAACATTACTTTCGATAAATCGTATTCCACTTCCAGGAAATTGTCGTAGAACGCAATATTCTGCTCAGGGTCAAGCACTTCGAGCAAAGCAGCCGAAGGATCGCCGTTCACCGTCATACCCGATACTTTATCGATTTCGTCGAGAACAAAAACCGGGTTCGACGATTTTGCCTTTCGTATACTCTGCAGGATACGGCCTGGCATAGCGCCTATATAGGTGCGGCGATGGCCGCGGATTTCGGCTTCGTCGTGCAGGCCACCCAGCGACATACGTATGTAATTGCGACCAACTGCCCTGGCAATGGATTTGCCGAGTGAGGTCTTCCCGACTCCCGGAGGACCAACAAGGCAAAGGATAGGTGATTTCATATCGCCTTTCAGTTTCAGGACTGCAAGGTACTCGATAATGCGTTCCTTGATTTTCTCCATGCCATAATGGTCTTTGTCAAGAACTTTCTGGGCATGATGCAGGTCGAAATTGTCATTGGTAAATGTATCCCATGGCAGGTCGACCATCACTTCGAGGTAATTTACCTGGACGGAATATTCCATTGCCATAGGGTTCATGCGCTGCAACTTCGAGATTTCCTTTTCGAAATTTTTAAATGCAGCTTCGGGCCATTTGCGCGAATACGCTTTGGCCTTTATTTCGTTGATCTGCTGTTCGTTCGGATTGTTGCCCAGCTCTTCCTGTATCTGCTTCAGCTGCTGGTTGAGCAGGTAATCGCGTTGCTGCTTGTCCATATCTACCTTTACCTTGTTCTGGATCTGGTTTTTCAGGTCAAGCATCTGCAGGTCACGGGTAAGCAGTCCCAGCACGCGGTGGGCGCGTTCTTCAAGGTCGAGGATGCCAAGCAGGTTTTGTTTTTCGGCAATATCGACATTCAGGTTCGATGCCACAAAATTGACAAGAAAAACGGGGCTTTCGATATTTTTAATAGCAAAAGCAGCTTCGCTTGGAAGGTTCGGCGACTGGTTGATAATCTGTATCGATAGGTCTTTGATCGAAGCGATCAGGGCTTCGAACGCTTTGTCTTTTTTCGTAACAAACACTTTCTGGTCGATACCATGTACCTCTGCCTTGAAATAGGGTTCTGACTGAAGCAGGGTTCCGAGTTCGAAGCGTTTCTTTCCCTGTATGATAGCAGTTGTATTACCATCGGGCAGCTGCAGTATCTTAATAATGTATGCAACAGTTCCTATGCGGTTAAGATCGTCATAAGCAGGATCTTCGATGTCGCCATCCTTTTGCGAAACAACTCCTATAATGCGTTCGCCCTTATAGAATTCCTTGATGAGACGTATAGATTTGTCGCGTCCTACTGTAATAGGGATAACAACACCGGGAAAAAGTACAGTGTTTCTCAGGGGTAAAATAGGCAATACATCAGGAACGTCTTCGGCGTTAATGATTTCTTCATCCTCGGCAGTAAGCAGGGGAATAAATTCAGTTTCATCTTCCATAACATTCGAAAGATGCAGATCGGCAATATTTATATGATTATCCATAGTAAAAGTGACAGTTTGGCATAGTAAGGCACCAAAATAATTTTCAGGCTCATAGTTCAATAACCATGCCACCTGATAAACAAGGTAAGTTTAAATATGTTCAGACTGAGCATGTGAAATGACTCTTATTTTGTGAAAACGAATATGACCTTGCGTATTGTATTGCTGGGTTCGAATCGCCTGGTGCGGAGTATGAGTACTATAGCTGGTCATTGGGTTAAGTCAGTTGATATATATACCCTGAGCACTGTGCACCGGGCACTCAGCACCGGTGATTTTTTATAACTCCATCGAAGTGTTCATGTGGAATACATTTAATTTAATTTAATTTAATCGACTACAACTGCCTGTTATCACCCGTTAATTCAAATACAGCATTAAAAATATCCTCCTCCACCTGTCCGAAAGACAGGCTGCGCCTTGCATAAACAGCTTTTGCTGTCGCTTTTGCCTCTGTGGGTTTATGCTGTCGGAAGCCAGCTGTGCCGCCCCAGGAAAAGGAGGGGATAAAATTCCGTTGGTAATTGGCCCCGAAAATATTGGAACAAACCCCTGTGGTTGTACCTGAATTGAACATTGAACCAATGCCTGTCTTGCAGTGATCGCCCATTACCAACCCGCAGAACTGAAGACCTGTATCAACAAACTTTCCTTCACCGTAACTCCACTGTTTAACATTACTGTAATTGTTTTTCAGGTTACTGCTTATAGTTCCTGCACCCAGATTACACCATTCGGCTATTACCGAATCACCGAGGAAACCGTCGTGGGCTTTGCTCGAGAAACCCATCAGGATGCTGTTGCTTATTTCACCACCGGCTTTGCACCATGGCCCGAGAGTAGTACCTTTATAAATAAGCGCTCCCATTTTCAGGGTCGAATGCGCGCAGAAAGCTGCCGGTCCTTCGATATGGCATCCAGGCATCACTTCAGCATCGCTGCCGATATATACCGGGCCCCCGAGGGTATTTATACTTGAGCACTCAATTCGCGCTCCTTCCTCTACAAACAGCATATTGCCGAGTACCTGATTGGTTGCCGAAACTTTTGCCGATTTCCGGCCGCGGGTAATTAATGCGAAATCGTCGTATATGGCCTGCTTGTTGTTGCTGAATATATCCCAGGTATTGTTGATCCTGATAAACGGAGTATGCGATTTCCTGCTTTTAAGTTCAGGAGCAGTTACCGAATTGAAATGTTTCAGGTTTTCGGCCGTAAGGTGCATGGCTACAACAATGTCGTTGTGCATCAGCGAAGTATCGGTATCCAGTGCCAGTATTTCGGAAATCAGCTCCTGGTTTGGCACTATTGAACCGTTGATCAGGAAATTGTCGGTTCCTACTTTAACCGTGAATTTTTCCTGCAGGTAAACCTCAGTAAGAAACGATACAGGATGCTGAAGATGTATTTC
>CAISRK010000042.1 GCA_903887815.1 uncultured Bacteroidales bacterium
GAATACGATAGGGTACAATTGATTAATGATACCAACCGCGAGTTCCGCGACCGAGGAATAGGCCGCCCGACAAAAAAGCAACGCCGGGTGATCGACCAGCTGAAGAACAGCAAGGATTCGTGGTAAGGCGGGATGTCGGATGTGGGATGTGGGATGGCGGATGTCGGATGCGGGATAGTTAATCAGGAATTGTTCCGGATTGCAGATTTTCAGGATAAATTCATTCTCCCTTTCCCCTCGCCCCTGGATTAAAAGTCCAATCAAATTGAATTAATCCACCAGAAGCACCAATCCCTTCAAGTATTCCCCTTCCTGGTGAAAAAGATTCACAGGATGATCGGGTGGTTGCGAAAGGTGCCTGATTATGCGAACCTGCCGGCCGGCATCAACAGCTGCAGCAGTAACGGCCGAAGTAAATGTTTGCCTTTCGACTACCTGCGAACAGGAAAAAGTAAATAATATTCCTCCGCTTTTGATTTTTGAAAGTGCAAGCGCGTTTATAGTACGGTATCCCTTTAGTGCCTGGTTGCGCGAAGCCACATTTTTAGCATAAGCCGGCGGATCAAGAACGATCAGATCGTACTTTCCAGACTCCATGGTTTCCATATATTTCCTGGCATCAGCCACAAAACAAGCGTATTTAGCTGCTTTATAACCATTTAATTTCATATTTTCTTCAGCCAAGGCAATGGCCGGCGCTGAACTGTCGACTGTATGAACGATTTTTGCACCGGCAGCTGCTGCATACACCGAAAAGCCCCCGGTATACCCGAACATATTAAGCACATTTTTTCCATTGGAATGCTTTGCAAGCAATTCGCGGTTTTCGCGCTGGTCGAGGAAAAAACCTGTTTTTTGACCTGTAACTGCATTTATACGAAACCTATGCCCGTTTTCGAGAACTTCGCATTCTTCGGCATCTCCAATAAGGAAACTGTTGGTCACTATACGCTGGGTCATTTTGCTCATGGCTTCAGCGCTTTTATCGTAAACTGAAGTAATCTTTCCTTCGCTCACAGTAACTATTCCTTCGGCAAGCAGCATGCGTATATCATGCATACCTGTTGTATGTGCCTGGATAACAGCAAGCGAACCATAAATATCCACAATTAAACCGGGCAAACTATCCCCTTCATTGTGCACAAGGCGGTAAGCCGTTGTTTGAGTGCTATCAGTAAGCCCGATGGCTTTACGAACCTGCCATGCCTGCTTAAGTTTACTGAACCAAAATTTTTTATTTATTTCCTGCTGCCCGAAAGCAAACAGTTTTACCGCCAGCGAACCCGGCATGCAATGGCCGGTAGCCAGGTATTTACCATCAGAAGAATAACATTCAACTATATCGCCTTCGGCGGGTTTTCCGATTGTTTTCTGAATGGCTCCCGAAAAGATCCATGGATGGAAACGCAGAACAGGGCTTTCCTTGCCTGGCTTAAGTATAATCTGTGGGTATGTGTTCATAATGAGAAAAGAGTGGAATGACAAAGGTAGGTAAAAGGGGGAACAACATCGTGGTTTCATCACCCAGCGAAAAGAACGACAAACAGTTTACCTGTAATGAACTGTAAATGTATCGATTATACAGTATTTCATTTTTTTTGAAATAAAATCATTTTTATACAATTCATTGTACCTTTGCACGTTATTTAACATTAACCAAAATACATTATGAAAAGATTTTTGCTAGTCTTGCTTATTCCGGCCATGCTGATGACCGTGAGTTGCAACAAAATGAAAGAAGAAAATGCACGCCTGAAAGCTAAAAACGACAGCTTACTTGCATTAGGTTTTCAGAAAGATACTACTGTAATGGAGTTTGTGC
>CAISRK010000043.1 GCA_903887815.1 uncultured Bacteroidales bacterium
AAAAGGTCCCGGTTCAGGCCGCGAATCAGCAATCCGTACTCTACACACTGCTGGTATCGAGGTTACCGAAATCCAGGATATCACTCCATTGCCACACAATGGTTGCAGACCTCCTAAACGCAGAAGGGTTTAATATTGACCTACTACTTCGATATTTACGAACAATAAGTTTAATAATACATAATCAAAAGGCTTTATGGCAAGATATATTGGTCCTAAGACAAGGATAGCCAGGAAATTCAAAGAACCTATCTACGGACCCGACAGTTCTTACGAAAAGAAGAACTATCCTCCCGGACAGCACGGACAGAACAAACGCAGGAAAAAACAATCGGAATACGGTGTTCAGCTTCAGGAAAAACAAAAAGCGAAATACACCTACGGAATCCTGGAAAAACAATTCCGTAACATTTTCGAGAAAGCCACCCGTAAAAAAGGTGTCACCGGCGTAATACTTCTGCAGCTGATCGAATCACGTCTCGATAACGTAGTTTATCGTTTGGGAATCGCTCCTACCCGTGATGGTGCACGCCAGCTTGTCGGACACGGACATATTACCGTTAATGGTAAAGTACTTAATATCCCTTCGTACGAATGCGGAAAAGGGGATGTAATTGCTGTACGCGAACGCGCCAAATCACTCGAAGTAATCCAGAATTCACTGCAGGGACGCATCATGCGTTACTCCTGGCTTGAATGGGACGGCGCTCTGATGACAGGTAAATTTGTTAATTACCCTGAACGCGAAGAGATTCCTGAAACCATAAAGGAACAACTCATCGTCGAATTGTATTCGAAGTAATTTTTTTATCTTGCATTTTTTTTAAACAAAGGACATTTATGGCCATTTTAGCATTCCAGAAACCTGATAAGGTTATCATGATACAGGCTGATGAGTTTGACGGAACATTTGAATTCCGCCCGCTCGAACCAGGCTTCGGTATCACCATAGGTAATGCATTGCGCAGGATCTTACTGTCGTCACTCGAGGGATATGCTATCACCTCGCTGCGAATCGACGGAGTTGAACACGAATTCTCATCCGTTAAAGGTGTGGTTGAAGATATAACTGATGTTATTCTTAACCTCAAAAAAGTAAGGTTCCGCAAACAGATTGAATCAGAAGAAAGTGAAAAAATCAACTTTACCGTTACCGGTAAAGATACCTTCACTGCCGGCGATATAGCCAAACACCTGTCGATATTCCAGGTTCTGAATCCTGAGGTAATTATTTGCCACATGGAGCCTACCGTGAAACTGAATGTCGAAATCAGCGTGAATAAAGGCAGGGGATATGTACCGGCTGAGGAAAACAAAGTTCCGACAGCACACCTGGGAACCATCGCCATGGACTCCATTCACACCCCGATAAAGAACGTTAAGTTCAGTATCGAAAACTACCGCGTGGAGCAGAAAACTGACTACGAGAAACTTATTCTCGAAATCAAAACCGACGGTTCAATTCATCCTAAAGATGCATTGAAAGAATCGGCCAGGATATTGATCCATCACTTCATGCTCTTCAGCGATGAGAAAATTACCCTCGATATCGAAGAAAAAGCAGTGGCCGAAGAATTCGACGAAAACACCCTGCATATCCGCCAGTTGCTCAAGACCAAGCTGGTCGACATGGACCTTTCGGTTCGTGCCCTCAACTGCCTGAAAGCAGCTGACGTGGAAACCCTCGGCGAATTAGTTGCCTTTAATAAAAACGACTTATTGAAATTCCGCAATTTCGGTAAAAAGTCGCTCACCGAACTGGAAGACCTGGTTAAGACCAAGGGACTTGAATTCGGAATGAATGTTGCGAAGTACAAATTAGATAAGGAATAAGCGAAATGAGACATCAGAAATCAATAAACCACCTGGGAAGAACCAGTACTCATCGCAAAGCTATGCTGTCCAATATGGCAAGCTCGCTGATCATGCATAAACGTATCAG
>CAISRK010000044.1 GCA_903887815.1 uncultured Bacteroidales bacterium
AAATATAAAGGATGAAAAATATTTAAAAGTATTGTAAAATACTGATTAACAATAGTATTAATCTTGATATTCCTAATTATTTATGCATTACCGGGCTTGGTTTTGGCTTTTTTTTCAAAAAAATGCTCATCTGCTGTTACAGAATTTTTTCTACCCACATCTATTGTCAAACGTCCCTCATTCAAGACAATTTTTACCGGGACTTTAAAACAAGAAATTAACAAAACAAAAATTCAAAACAATTAACCCTAATCCCTAACCAATTAAATTCTTAAAGCCATGAAAACTATTAAAATCGCCTGCCTGTCGCTTATGACCAGTTTCGTCCTGTTAACTGCATGTTCGAAGGATGAACTCGAAACAATTCCAACTGTAAGCCAGAATGAATCAGCTTACAAAACCACCAAACCCGGCATTCTTGAAACCAAAACTTCAGGATGGCGCGAGGATTTCACATCTGCTGCTTCCTTAACCAAAAGATTCAACCTTTATGGTGAGTCACAACCTCAGTGGGTAAGAACTGCTGCAAACCGATTTGGCCTGTTCGATAACAACGGAAGTTTACCCAATGGCAGCTTCGCAGTTTCGAAAGTTCCTATTGGCAATGGTAACGGTTACATGATTGAATCCGAAGTTTACATTGATGTAAAGGAGCCTAAACGTGCTTTAATCTGCCCCGAAATCGGTGTTACAAAGCCAATGCTTCCTTCCACTTCCGAGCCTGGTATTTTTGAGCGTGGTATTTCAATGAAAATCATTTACCTGGGTGAGGATACCCCTGGTGTACCGCTTAATTTCCAGAAACAAGCCTATGTTCAGATGAGCGTTCTAATGATTGACGACCAGGTACTTACAACCACAGATCCTATGGTGGTTCCGGGCTCAACCCCAAGTGCCTATGCTTTCAGGGTTCAGGCTACGGCTTCGGGCTGGCACAACCTGAAGATAGTTGTAAGCGCAAAACATATGGTTTCATTCTACCTCGATAACCGTTTCGTATGGTCGCCCGAAAAACGTATCAATAATTGCCTCATGAGTAATGCAAATCTGTTCCTTGGCTATCTCTCAGGAGGCGAAGCCGGAAAAGCCTACCATGACTTTGTAAAGGTAACCTACCCGAAAATCCGCAGCACTCCAGATTTAAGCACAACCGAAGTGATAGCCTACTAAGGAAAGAACGTTTAAACGGCTACCCAGCTGAAAAGGACCTGCTTCTTAAGTTATAAGGAGCAGGTCTTTTGCTTTTATTTAAATTCGGCAATATGATCACTTACAATGAAACTGATTTTTCATATGACAGTATTGAATAAATAACAAACGTTCTTGTAAGGTTCAAATTTGTATTTTTGCAGGCGGAAAATTGAATGCTCCCGGCATTTCAATACCGGCTATCGCTGCTTCCTGCAGTTTACTATTCTTTAATCAGGTGCCATCTGGCAGGAACTTTGAAAAGTACAAGTATTTAACCTAAAATAAAACACTGAAAACCAATGAAGAATTTAATCGTATTTGTTTCGCTTATACTATCCTTGTACCTTGTTTCGTGCTCGCCTTCGCGTGACAAAATGCTTGAGAAGATTGCAAAAATGGAAGCACAAATGAAATCATCCGAAAAGGCCGACACAAATACTGTTAATGAACTCCTGGGGGCCTACCAGAATTTTGCCTCGAAATATTCCAGCGACAGCCTTGCCCCGCAGTACCTGTATAAGGCAGCCGGCCTGGCTGTTGGGTTTAACCGGGGAACACAGGCTATTGAATTATACGAATCCATACTTGCCGAATACCCTAAGTTTGACAAAACCCCTGAATGTTACTTTATGGAAGCATTTGCCTACGAAAATGTAATTGGAAATGTTGCCAAGGCAAGTGAATATTATAACAAGTTCCTCGCAAAATATCCCGATCATGAACTGGCTGACGATGCAGCCGCAGCGTTGCGTTACCTTGGTAAGAGTCCTGAAGAAATGGTAAGGGAATTTGAAAAAATGAATGCCGATTCGGCCGGTATGTCCAAAAAATAACCTGCCTGAATTCAGGCAGGGTCGTTAATTTAGTGAATTTTCTTTTCAGCAGTCCTGAAGTAGGTTAAAAGCTCTTTCCTGAAAAATCCTCGGTAAGCATGGTTTTTAAACCTGAAGCTTTAATATCGAGTGACAGTTCGCCGTTTCTGCAATACGAAATGCGCCCGGTTTGCTCCGAAACAATAATAGCGATAGAATCGTTTTTCTCGGTAATGCCAATTGCCGCGCGATGACGAAGGCCAAGTTCGGCCGGAAGATCCATCTTGGCTGATACAGGAAGAATACAACGGGCAGCCTTTATTTTGTTGTCACTAATTATTACGGCCCCGTCGTGCATAGGGTTATTCTTGTAAAAAATGCTTTCGAGCAACTGGTCCGAGATGATTGCATCCACAGCCAGACCGGTTTCCTTATACTCTGAAAGGTCATTCTTATGTGCAATAACTATGAGCGCCCCGGTTAGCGAATGCGACATGCGGTGGCATGCCTGCACAACGGGATCGATATCGGCAAGGTTGCTGTTTTCGATCTGCGACCTCGAAAATAATGACCTGAACCTGTTACGCGTAAGAAATCCAGGAGAACCTATAGCAAGCAGGAATTTCCTGATTTCGGGCTGAAATACTACGATAAAGGCAATAAACCCAACCGAGGTAAATGCACCCAGCAAATCACTCAGCAGGTCCATCTGCAGCGATTTTACAATCCGCCAGATAACGAATATAGCCAGGATTCCAAGAAATATATTAACAGCTGCAGTTCCTTTAAGTAACTGGTAAAGCGAAAACAACAATAAAGCAACCAGGAAAACATCGATAACATCAAGTATCCTGACATGCAGAAAAAGAGGTATGAAGGTAGTGACCATCTAGGTTTGATTGTTGTGCAAATATACTTAATCCGCTGCTTTTGATAACATGCCGGCCAGTTTTATTACTTCAACAGCTTCTTTAACATCGTGCACCCTCAGGATATCAGCACCATTCAACAGGGAGGCAAGGTGTAGTGCCGAGGTTGCCGGAAGCGATTCCTCCGGGGTGATGTTCAGTAATTTATATATCATCGACTTGCGCGAAATGCCCACCAGTAAAGGCAATGTAGCCTTCTTAAAGATATTCAGATGATTAAGTAAACTGTAATTATGCTCAATTGTTTTACCAAACCCGAAACCCGGATCAAGTATTACCTGCTTTATGCCTGCTTCGGCTAAAACCCTGATCTTTTCATCGAAATAAGAACTGATTTCTGTTACCACATCCGAATAGCCGGGATTATCCTGCATAGTAACAGGAGTGCCCTGCATGTGCATAAGAATATATGGCAGGCCTGTTTCGGTAACTGCCTGTATGAGGTTCTCGTCCATACTGCCACCCGATATGTCGTTAATAATGCCGGCGCCGGCAGCGGCACTTAGCCGGGCAACCCCGGAGCGGTATGTGTCGACTGAAAAAACCATTTTCGGGAACCTGCCGGCAAGCAATTCGAGTACCGGTATCAGCCTGGATATTTCTTCCTGCTCGGTAATAAATTTTGCCCCCGGCCGTGTTGAAACAGCACCAAGGTCAATAATGGAAGCCCCTTCAGCT
Source organism: uncultured Bacteroidales bacterium (assembly GCA_903887815.1). GTDB lineage: Bacteria > Bacteroidota > Bacteroidia > Bacteroidales > UBA4417 > UBA4417. The sequence goes on from CAISRK010000044.1 coordinate 3,611, forward strand.
ATCATCTTTTCTGTTCTTGCGATACAGGCATCGGTGCCTGTATAACGGCCGCCATCAAAAAACGAATCCGGTGTAAGGTTTAATATGCCCATAACCAAAGGGTTATCGAGGCTGAGCACATTATTGCCGCATTGCAGGGAATTATTTCCGGAAAAAGGTGTAATTTTATCCCTCCTAAAACTCATGGTTTCCTGGTTGAAATCAGATACAAAGTTATTGATAATATGCCTGATAAAACGTTTAAACAATACGATAATGCCATAGCGGCCTGTCGCAATGTATTTATGGCCAAGATGTCGGATTACGGCACAGCCTGGCGCATACTGCGTACATCTTCCATTACCGACCAGATTTATATTAAGGCCAGCAGGATACGGAGTATTGAGGAAAAAGGGGAGAGCAAGGTAAATGAAGGAATCAGGTCCGAATTTATCGGCATGATTAATTATTCGGTTATGGCACTCTTCCAGCTTGAACTCGGCGCTGCCGAGGAGCCCCACATGGATTCCGAACATGTTGGTTCGAAATATGATTTGTTCATAGCGATGGCCAGGAGCCTGATGTCGGATAAAAATCATGATTATGGCGAAGCCTGGCGGCAGATGCGTATTTCGTCGCTTACCGATATTATCCTTATGAAACTGCTCCGCATTAAACAGATCGAAGATAATAAAGGTTTGACGATTATCTCCGAAGGCCTTGATGCCAATTACCTTGACATAATAAATTACTCTGCTTTTGCCCTCATCATGTTGGATCAAAATATTAGCTAAATGATTAAAAAGTTCGCTGCTGCCGGCAGGATACTGGTAGGATTGGTTTTTGTTTTCTCCGGGTTCGTGAAAGGCGTCGACCCTTTAGGGTTTACATACAGGCTCGAAGATTATTTCATAGCATTCAACTGGGATTTCTTCATCCCATTTGCCCTGTTTTTCACCATATTGCTTTGCACAATTGAATTTGCAGTTGGAGTGATGCTTGTGCTCAACCTGAAGATGAAAGTTACAGCCTGGCTGTTGCTGCTGATGATGGTATTTTTCACATGCCTTACATTCAATGATGCCATCAATAACCCGGTTCCCGACTGTGGCTGTTTCGGCGATGCAATTAAGCTGACCAACTGGCAGACTTTCTACAAGAACCTAATCCTCCTGCCTCTTGCAATTTTGATTTTCCTATACCGGAAAAAATTCAAACCCTATACTTCGGAGGGGAAACAATGGGTAATGGCGGTTTTTTTCGCAGCGCTGTTTGCAGGCTTTTCATACTGGTGTTATAGTCATCTGCCGGTTATTGATTTCACCGAATGGAAGGTTGGGCACAAATTATATCCCGAAAATCCAAAACCAGTAAAGTATTTCCTGGCATACAAAAACAAGAAATCGGGCGAAACGAAAGAGTACATTTCGCCGAATTATCCTTATAACGACAGCATCTGGATGTCGGAATGGGAATTTGTTTCTCAACGTGTAGAAGATCCGAACGAATACTACGGCAAATCACTTATCATTTTTGATACAACCGGTAATAACCTCACAGCTAGCATAATCCGGAACCCGGATTACCAGCTAATAATTAACTCCTACGATCTTACAAAAGCCAACAGGGAAGCATTCGGCAAGCTAAATGATTTCTGTGCAAAGGCTTTTAACGACAATGTTCCTTCTGCAGTTCTGGTGAGTGCACAACCATCGGACATTAAGAAGTTTGTTGGCGAAAATAAACTCGGGCTCGACTTTTATACTACCGACGATATTGCACTTAAAACCATTGTTAGGTCAAATCCAGGCTTATTGCTGATGAAAAACGGTGTAATCCTCAAGAAATGGCATTACAACGATATTCCCGATTACGAAGATTTTAAAAAGATTACCGGTAAGAAATAGTGTGCTCTATTTCAAGTCTCAGCGGATTTATCGCTTACTGATTGTAAACTAATAACTTGTCACATAAAAAATCTAAAGAAATGAGAAAAAAGATTGTTGCAGGAAACTGGAAAATGAACAAGGAATTTCAGGATGCCGAAGATTTGATGTTCGAAATCGTTGACGAACTCACCGAAAAGGGATCAGGTGATACTGAAATTATAATCTGCCCGCCTGCAGTGTACCTCGAAATGAGCTCCGATATTGCTGCTGAAAACGGTTTTATGGTCGGTGCGCAGAATCTGAGTCAATTCGATTCAGGTGCTTATACAGGCGAAATTTCAGCTTCAATGCTTCATTCGATGGGGATAACCCATTCGATACTGGGACATTCAGAGCGCAGGACGTATTTTGGCGAAACCGATAAGGTTATTGCCGACAAGGTTGACCAGGCGCTGAAACATGGCATGACCCCGATTTATTGTTGCGGGGAAGTCCTCGCAGAACGCCAGGCTGAAAGACATTTTGATGTGGTTCGTAACCAGGTGAGCGAGGCATTGTTTCATTTGGGTAAAGAAGCAGTAAGCCAGTGTATAATAGCTTACGAACCGGTTTGGGCAATTGGTACAGGTGTTACAGCTTCGTCAGCACAGGCACAGGAAATGCATGCCTTTATCCGTAGTCTGCTTACCGAAAAATACGGGATGGAAGTAAGCGAAGAAATCTCAATTCTTTACGGCGGCAGCTGCAATGCTAAGAATGCGGCCGAATTGTTTGCCAACAAGGATGTGGATGGTGGCCTGATCGGCGGAGCCGCTTTGAAGGCAGCTGATTTTGTTGCTATAGTGAATTCTTTTCAATAGGATGGAATACATCGAACTGAAATGTCATCCTTCGCAGGGTGCACATACCTCCGATTTATTGATGGCCACACTGGCTGACGACGGTTTCGAAAGTTTTACCGAAAATGACGACGGAACCCTGTCAGCCTTTATCCAGGCTCCTTTGTTTACACCTGGACTTACAGTTAAGCTGAAGTCAGAAGAGTATACATTACTACTCAAATCATTTACGATCGACAAAATCGCCGACCAGAACTGGAATGCAGTATGGGAAAGCCAGTATGAACCGGTGCTTATCGATGGTCGTTGCCAGGTCAGGGCTCCTTTTCATACTGCTGTGGATGGAATACAGTTCGATATTGTGATCATGCCAAAAATGTCGTTTGGTACAGCACACCACGAAACTACCCGGCTTATGATTCAGTATATGCTTAGCCTGCAACCCGAAGGTAAGTCGTTGCTCGATATGGGCTCAGGTACAGGTGTGCTTGCAATTCTGGCCCGGATGAAAGGGGCTATCCCTGTTTCAGCAATCGATAATGACGAATGGGCTTATAACAATGCCCTTGAGAATGTGCTGAGCAATAATTTCGGCGACATCGAGGTTTTATTGGGTGATAGTTCAACATTGGCAGGAAAGAATTACGATATCATTTTTGCCAACATCAACAGGAATATACTTTTAAATGATATTCCTGTTTATCGCAAAAGCCTTAACGACGGTGGAAAGCTATTTGTAAGCGGCTTTTACAGCGAAGATCTGCCCCTTATTGAAGCGAAAGCGAACGAAACCGGACTCAGTATTATGTCGCACAGGGCTGAAAACAACTGGACTGCTGCCTGTTTTACGCTTTAAGTTGTATCTTAAATGGATTTGTATGCGGCAAACTTTATTTCATTGAGAAATGAACTATAACTGCCTGCTTCAAGGCTTATAAGCGTTGTTTGTTGAAACTTTTCAATTCCCGGATGTATAATAAACGGCTTATTTTCATTTTCCTGATCTGCCTGCTTGCTTCAGCATTTTCGTTGAAAGCACAGGAGCCGGCAGCTGCATTTTCAGCCGATACCGCTAAGTTCATCGGGGAACTTACCGAGCATTTCCGGAATGTAGGCGATGCCGATGAAGCGGAATCAAAGCTCGTTTTATCAACTTTCACCTACCAGTGGACATCGAATCTCCTTTCGGTTTCGCAGAAGAAACAGGCACAGGCGGTATGTTTTGCACTAAGTGAACAAAAACTTCAGGTTGCACCTTATTATGTGTTGTATTTTAAGGTATTAACAATGATGGTAAAACAAAATGCTTTGCCTGCCTCCTTCGATTTATGCCACAAAAGTGTTAATTTCTGCCTCAAAGAAAAATCACCTTCCCGTTCACTGCTGAAATACCTGACACAGACCGATCAGTTGCTCCGTAATAATGCTTTTATGCAAACCGGTACCGAGGCCTGGTACTGCCGCAGGGGTACTTACAAATTTGCTTTCGATTCGGTTCCTTATTTTTCGTTTTCATCAGTAACTCTGGCATGTGTAGTACGAAACGACAGCGCCTGCATATACGATACCAAGGGCAGCTTTTATCCTTTATCGCAAACCTGGCTCGGTAAAGGTGGTAAAGTTTACTGGGAGAGAACGGGATTAGGGCGCGATGTAGTGTATGCAAAACTGTCAGGGTATAAAATCGATACACGTACTATCACTTATTCGGCTGATTCGGTACAGCTATATCACGGAGGGTATTTCAAGAAATTCCTTCCGGGCAGGCTCGAAGATAAGGCCATGGTTGATATAACAGCTGTGAATGCTACATTCCCAAAGTTTACCATGTACAAGGGAACCAATGTCTATATCAGCCTTTTTAAGGACATAGAATATTACGGTGGTTTCAACCTCGAAGGTTCAAGGGTTATCGGGACACCTGCCGATGGTGAAAATTCACGTATTGAGATCAGGCACAACGGTAAGCCACAGGTTACGTTCCAATCGACGGAATTTGTCATCCGGCCCGACCGCTTCGTCTCGTCGCATGCTTCTACGTTGATTTACCTTGAAAATGATTCCATCTTTCATCCTTCGTTGCAGGTAAGGTATATACTGGCCAACAATGAACTTGTAATGAGTAGGGGGGAAGACGGCTTATCCCAGAGTCCTTTTTTCGATACCTATCATCGCCTTGATATGTATAACAATGCCATTTATTGGAAGCTCGACGAGGATTTTATGAGTTTCGAAGATATTAAAGGCCTCAGGGGGAAAAGCGAAGCGGTTTTTGAGTCGTACGATTACTTCTCTGCATATCGTTTCGACAAGATGCAGGGAATTGACGATATTAATCCTGCAATGCTTGTATCAGCTTATGCACGCCGGCACGCAACGGATAGGTTTAATGCACTTGATTTTGCCGAATGGGCGAAGAAACCTGTTGAACAGATTAAGGTGCAGTTGATTAAGCTTGCAAATGCAGGGTTTGTGTATTATGATATGGACAATAGCCAGGTTCTTATCCGCCCGAGATTAAATGAATACCTTGCTGCACGATCCGGCGTAAAGGACAGCGATATTATTCAGTTCCAGTCGGAAGTAGAAAAAGGATCGAATGCGCAACTTGATCTGAAAACCCTGCGATTTTCTATTTCAGGAATCCGGCAGGTGATGCTCAGCGATTCTCAATATGTTTATGTGGTTCCCCGCGACGGAAAAGTAATCGTAAACAAAAACCGCGATTTCTCATTTAAAGGGCGTGTACATGCCGGTTTGTTTGACCTGATTGCTAATGAATGCACGTTTAATTATGATAAGTTTTCGCTGAGTATTCCTAAAATCGATTCGGCGCTGATGCTCGCACCCTCCTGGGATATTGATGCCTTTGGCGAAAGACCTATTATGCGGATCCGGAATGTGCTTTCGGATGTGAACGGGGAACTGCTGATCGATTCGCCTGATAGCAAATCGGGACGGAAAATGCTTCATAATTATCCTTTGCTCATCAGCAAGGATACCAGTTATGTTTATTTCGAAGCGAAAAGTATTGCTGAAGGCGTTTATAAACGAAAGACTTTTTTCTTCGAGGTATATCCCTTCACAATGGATAGTATTAACTCCCTGCCACCGGGAGCTTTGCGATTTGACGGTGCGCTGGTTTCGGCCGGGATTTTCCCTTACCTGAAGGAAACGATTCGTGTTCAAAGAGATTATTCACTTGGTTTTAAAAAGGTCCTTCCCGAACCGGGGCTGCCAGTTTACAGGGGTAAAGGGACTTTCAGCGATACATTAAAACTGAGCAATGAAGGATTAAGGGGCTCAGGCACGTTGGTGTACCTGAGTTCGGTAACAGAATCGAACAATTTCCTGTTTACGCCTGATTCAACTACGGCAAAAGTGCATGATTACCAGCTTGCCAGGGTTCAGGGGGAAAATGAATTTCCTGACGCCAAAGCAAAAACGGCTTTTATTAAGTGGATTCCGGCTAAAGATATTATGACCGTTGAAAGCATGAAAAAGGATTCCATCAGTTTGTTCAACAATAAAGCAATGCTGAAAGGTTTGATGGCGGTTTCTCCCACCGGGCTTACCGGTAAAGGCCAGTTATCGTTCGAGAATGCCGAGGTTAATTCGAATACCTACCATTTTAAAACAGATGCTTTTACTTCGGATACTGCTGATTTTAAACTGCTTACTGATGATCGTAAAAAGGAGGCTCTGCGGGTACATGTATTTAAAACTTCGATTGATTTTGCAACTCGACAAGGACATTTTATTGCCTCGGGTAAAGGTGCCTTGATGGAATTCCCGGTTATTCAGTACAATTGTGTCGTGAATGAGTTCGACTGGCTTATGGACAGGAAACAACTGAAACTGATCAATAAAACCAGTTTCGGACGTGAAAAATATTACCAGATGAAGCCGGATGAATTGCTTGCATTTGATCCAGGTAATGAAATCTATATCTCTACCGATCCGAAACAGGACTCACTAAGCTTTTTTGCCTTAACCGCTTTATACGACCTGGATTCGAATGTGCTCGAGGTGGAAGATGCCCGGATTATTAATGTTGCCGATGCAGCCATATTCCCGAATAATGCAAAACTTTCGATCGGGAAAACAGGCCGTATCAAGGAACTGAAACAGGCTGAAATACTGGCTAACCGGACAAGCCTGTTTCACCGGTTCTATAATGCTAATGTGACAATAGGCTCGAGTAAGCGGTATACCGCCAACGGTTTATACGATTATACACCTTCGGATGGGGAAATTGCGACACTTGAAATGGATAATATTGCCGTTAACAACAAAGGCGAGACCTTTGCAGGTGCAGTGATAAGCGATTCGATGAATTTTATGCTTAACAGGTATTTCCGGTTTAAAGGTAAAATGGAGGTTAATGCTTCAACCAAGTTGGTCTATTTTGAGGGGGGCTACGATTTTGTTCACGATTGTTACACCTTGCATCACGAATGGGTCGAAGTGAGAGCCAGTCTGGATACAAAGAATATTGTGATCCCGGTTCCTGAGCAACCAGAAAATACCGGAAACGGGAAACTACGCACTTCCATTTATTATTCGTTAACTGAGAATAAGATTATGCCCGGCTTTTTCTCGAAGGCCGAAAATATTACCGATCCCGATATACTTAAAGCTACGGGTGCGGTTACTTATTTCCCGAAGACAGCTGAATATAAGGTTGCTGATACGGCTAAACTCCGCAATTTACAACTTACGGGGAATATGCTTTCCCTTAATACAGTCCGCTGCATGCTCACCGGCGAAGGTCAGCTCAACCTGGCGAATAACCTTGGTATGCTTCAGATGAAGTCGGCCGGCATAATTAATTATTACAGTATAGTCGATTCAACTTCACTTAATGCTATGACCGGGCTTGATTTTTTCTTTTCCGATGAGGCCCTCAAAATTATGGCTGATGCTGTTAATGCTTCCGATGCTAAGGGAATAGATGTTTCGGCTTACAATTATACAAGGTCGCTGCGCGAATTTGTCGGGCAGGCTGAAGCTGATAAAATTCTTACTGAACTCAACCTGTACGGTCAGTATCGTAAGTTTCCCGAGGTACTCAACCATTCTTTGGTGCTCACAGGTCTGCAGATGAGTTATAATAAGGACATGCGATCATTTATAAGTAAAGGCCAGTTTGGAGTTGGAAATGTTGGCAGGACATCGGTAAATAAGCTCGTTAACGGCTATGTCGAAATAAGTAAGCGTAGGGCTGGTGATGTTATTAACATTTATTTCGAATATGCCGAGAACCAATGGTATTTCTTCACCTATTCCAACCGGACCATGCAGGTAATTTCATCGGATAAATCATTTAATGATAAGCTTGTAGGCTTAAAAGAGGACCAGCGGATAATTAAAGGCGAAAAAGGAGAGGCGGATTATCAGTTTATAGTTGGTACGAATGAAAAGAAAGCTTCGTTCCTGCGGAAAATGAAACAGGCGGCAGGGGAGGACTTATAATTGACAATTGACATTTGACAATGAACAACGGACAATGGATAATGGACAATGGATAATTGACCAGCAACCATTAACGTGCAGCAAATAGCTAGCTACCAGCAGCCAGTAACTAGTAACCAGTAAACAGTAACCAGTAGCAATGAGTTTGAGATCAATGGACTGACCTCGTTTTAATAAATAACAACAGAAAAGGAAGAAAATATGAACAATTACTTAATGTTGATTGCCGGAGGGATTGTAGCTTACCTGATGGGGTCATTTTCGTCAGCGGTATGGATCGGAAAATGGTTTTATAATACCGATGTGCGAACCCAGGGAAGCGGCAATGCCGGGGCAACAAATACGTTCAGGGTGTTGGGAACCAAAGCGGCTATTATTGTCATGGTGCTCGATATTGTTAAAGCATGGGGAGCAGTCATGCTGGCTCACCTGTTTTTCAAGGAAGGACAAACTACGATCCAGCTGCTTAACTACCAGATCATTGTCGGGGCACTTGCAGTGCTTGGTCATGTTTTCCCGGTATTTACAGGCTTTAAAGGAGGTAAAGGAGTCGCATCGCTTGTGGGTGTTATTATAGCGTTGTACTCACCCTGGATTTTCATTATCGTATTACTGTGGTTTGCCATGATACTAGCCCTTACACGTTTTGTATCGCTGGCATCCATTACCGGATCAATTTTGTTTGCTATACTGGCAATCTTTGTGTTTCATGAGCAGAATATGTTTCTGATAACACTTGCGGCTGCCATAGCTGTGTTTATCCCTCTCACTCATCATAAAAACATTAGCCGGCTGATCAGAGGTGAAGAGAATAAATTGAGTTTCGGAAAAAAGATAAAATAATTCCTAAAGTTCATTTAATGTTAATATCTTAGTACCATCGAATTTTTAATTTCGATTTTAATTAATAATTTTACCAGCGTAAAACAGTAAACAGTTAACAACTGAAATACATACTTCTATGAAATTTATTATCAATAGCCAGGCATTACTGAAGAAACTTCAGTTTCTTTACGGAGTTATCAATTCAAACAATACATTACCCATACTGGATGATTTCCTGTTTGAACTCGACGGACCTGTCCTGCGGATTACGGCTACCGACCTTGAAACAACCCTGATTATGACACTCGAGCCTTCGATGGCCGACGAATCAGGAAAAGTTACAATACCGGCCAAGTTGCTGCTTGATTTCCTGAAATACCTTCCCGACGCTCCTATAACTTTCAATATCGATGCCAATACCCTCGCAATTGAAATCCTTTCGAGCGAAGGTAAATATAAGCTTACCGGTCATAATGCTGAAGATTATCCTGAACTTCCCCTCCTCGACGAAACCACAACGTTCGAACTTTCATCGGGCATTCTTGCTTCAGGTATAACCAAAACCGTATTTGCTACTGGCAACGATGAACTTCGCCCTGCAATGGGTGGCGTTTATTTCGATATTATGCCTGAGTACATGACTTTTGTGGCAACCGATGCTCACAAACTTGTGCGTTACAGGCGCAATGATGCAAAGTCTGGCATTTCCACATCATTTATTATACCGCGCAAACCGCTCAACGTTCTGAAAAGTTTGCTTATTGCTGAAGATGTAAATGTACTGGTTGAATATAATGTTACCAACGCAGCTTTTTCTTACGATGGCGTTAAACTGTTCAGCAGGCTTATCGAGGGCCGTTACCCGGCATACGATGCTGTTATTCCGAAAGATAACCCGAATCACCTCACCGTTGATCGTATCCTTTTCATAAGTTCAGTAAAGCGTTTGTCGCCTTTTGCAAACCAGTCGACTCACCAGGTTCGGTTGCGTATCAGTGGCCAGGAACTCCTGATGAATGCCGAAGATATTGATTACTCCAACGAAGGCGTTGAGCGCCTGGCATGCAGCTACTCGGGCGAAGATATTGAAATTGGATTTAATTCACGTTTCCTTCTCGAAATGGTGAGCAACCTCGACTCGGTTGAAATCCTCTTCCAGCTTTCAGGTCCGACACGCGCCGGTATTATTGTTCCAGCCAACCACGATAACCCGGATGAAGATATCCTTATGCTGGTTATGCCTGTAATGCTTGGGCAGAACTAACAAAACTGTTTTTGAAGATTTTTTTGAACGCCCGGCCTTATGACCGGGCGTTTGCATTTTTCAGAAAGGCATGCTGATAATACTGGAAGACCCGGGTTCGACCAGTTTATTGAAAATAATACTTCCTTTCGAAATTACAGTTATACGCATTTTGCCTGCCTCGCACTTTATTTCAATATCAAAAGTGTTTTGAAATTCATCTATGTTTTCACTCCAGTTACGGGCAAATCTTATTCCTATTCAATATGCTAAAATGCAGAGTATTGAACACGGACCAACCTGATTTTGTTTAATGATAATTTAATCTCATCCTTTTAAAACAAAGTCAATAGTGTATCTTTGCTAGGAATAAGTGAAATCAAATGAAACTTTGTTCTGAGATGAAGTTAATTCCGCATAACCCATTTATAAATAAGAGTTTATGGGATCAAAAATTCTGAGCAGTCGGTGTTTTTTGCCTCTGGTATTTAAATACTCGTTAATACTTGCCCGTGATATTCCGGTGCCTATTTTTCTAATGCATCTGGTAGTTATGCTGCCTATTTATCAGTTAACTAAAATACAAGCATGCAGTCTAATAAATAAAACTTCTGTTTCTTCCTCTATCCGGTTTACCCGACATGAAAAGACTCAAAATTGTTGCCGACGATAAAATACCTTTTCTGCATGGGGTTCTTGAACCTTATGCCGAAATGATATACATTCCCGGTGAAAAGATTACCAGGGAGTCAGTCGAGTATGCTGATGCGCTTCTAATCCGAACCAGGACCTGCTGCAATAAATCATTGCTCGAAGAATCTTCTGTTAAGTTTATAGCATCGGCAACCATAGGTTTCGACCATATCGACGCTGAATACTGCGACTCGCATAATATTGTCTGGTTCAATGCTCCGGGATGCAATTCGTCGTCGGTAAAACAATATATCACCGCAGTGCTGATGGAACTTTGCGGCAGGTACAATGCGAAGCTGGAAGAAAAAACAATAGGAATTGTCGGAGTCGGAAATGTCGGCTCTAAGGTTCAGCGGAATGCGGAACTCCTGGGTATGAAAGTTATACTAAATGACCCGCCAAGGGCACGGAAGGAGGGAAGTGCAGGATTTGCAACTCTCGACGAAATAATTGAAACCTGTGATATTATAACTTTGCACGTCCCATTTAATAAAACCGGAATCGACAACACATTTCATCTTTTTAATTCCGGCCGATTCAGCAAAATGAGAAAAGGAGCATGGCTGTTTAATACTTCCAGAGGGGAAGTGGTTGAAACATCTGCTCTTAAAGCTGCAATTGACAAAGGAATTCTTTCCGGAGCTGTTATCGATGTTTGGGAAAATGAACCCCAGATCGACCTTGAACTGCAAAAAAAGGTATTTTTAGCAACACCACATATTGCAGGATATTCAACCGATGGCAAGGCAAACGGTACATCGCAGGTTGTAAGGAAACTGGCTGAATATTTCGGGCTGCCGTTAACAGGGTTTTATCCTCAAAATCTGCCACAACCGGCATTTCCTGAAATCACAATTGATATGGCAGGGAAAACAATACTCGAAGTGATCAGGCAAAGTGTTATTCATACCTATATGATTAACGATGATCATACCCGCTTAATAACCCATCCTGAAACTTTTGAGCAGCAACGCGGCCGATATCCTGTGCGCCGCGAATTTCCGGCTTATAC